>JACPRK010000140.1 GCA_016190005.1 Candidatus Wallbacteria bacterium
CCGGATTCGCACGCTGTTCGTGCTGGTGCTGGCCTACATCTCGGTGCAGATGTTCTGGCGGGGGACTCATTGAAATGACCACCGTCAGCGCTTCGGAACTCGCCCGCCGGGATGAGGACGCCGCCCGGCTCGAGGTGCGCATCAGCAACCTGCTCCGGCTCGGCGTCGCCGCTAGCCTGGCGCTGGTGGTCACGGGGACCCTCGTCAGCTTCGTGCGGCATCCCGAGTACCTGGTCGTGCATCAGCCGGCCGGCTGGCCCAGCAGCCCCGCGTTCGCGTCCGCCAGTACCGTCGGCGGTGTCGTGGCCGGCGTCCGCCAGTTCCAGGGCCGAGCCATCGTCGATCTGGGTCTGCTCCTGCTCATCGCGATCCCGGTCGTGCGGGTGCTCCTGGCCATCGTGGAGTACTTTCGGCAGCGTGACTGGGCTTACGTCTGCCTCACGACCCTCGTGCTGGCGGTCCTGATCCTTTCGTTCTACGCCGGCTGAATCATGCCCCTCCTCGATTCTCGATTCTCCCAATTGACACTCGATGAACCATTCTTATAATTCTGCGCATCCGGAGCGGCGCGGTCATGACTGCGCGAGAATGGAGTAGCGAGTGACGATGACGGGCAAGACGAGATTCCTGCTGGGGCTGATGGCCCTGGCGCTGGGCGTCGCCCCGAGTCTCTTCGCGCAAGAGCCGCCGCCCCCCGCCGAGCCTCTGCCGGCCCGCATCCAGGTCTTCTTCGCTCCCAAGCCCGCCGGCGACTCCGACGGCATGGACGTCCACATCGTCAAGTTCTTCGGCAAGGCCAAGAAGACGATCCACGGCGCCTTCTACGAGATCCGCGAGATGAAGTTCGTCGAGGCGCTCATCGCTGCCAAGCAGCGCGGCGTCGACGTCAAGCTCCTGGTCGACAACACCAGCTACTACTATCGCTCCGACGACGGTTCTCTCGACACCCACCATCGCAATCCTTTCGTCCGCAAGCTGCTCGACGCCGGCATCGAAATCCGCCAGGACCAGAACCGCAGCGCCCTGATGCACAACAAGTTCTGCGTGGTCGATGGCCGGCACGTCTGGAGCGGCTCGGTCAACCTGACCGACACCTACGCCACCAACTGCAACAACGCGGTCGAGATCGAGAGCCCGCGCATGGCCGAGATTTACGAGCGCGAGTTCGACAAGAAGTTCACCAAGCAGCTCTTCGGCCGCAACGCTCCGTCCTACGCCCAGGAGCAGAGGGCGACCATCGAGGGAATCCCGATGGAGGTGCTCTACGCCCCCGAGGACGACCCGATGTCGCGCATCCTGGTGCTGCTCAACTCGGCGAAGAAGTCGGTCCACTTCATGCAGTTCGCCTTCACCGAGGAGAAGGTGACGACCATCCTCCTGACGAAGTTCAAGGCGGGCGTCGAGGTCGGCGGCATCTTCGACCATCGGCTCTACCGCAGCACCGGCCCCTACGGAGATTTCTCGACGCTTTTGCGGGGCGGCGTGCCGGTCCAGCTCTACGCCGGCCCGGGTCTCTTCCACCACAAGGTCTTCATCATCGACGCCGGCACCCCCAGGGCCACGGTCATTACCGGCAGCCAGAACTCCAGCGCCAACGGCAACAACAATAACGACGAGAACGTGCTCATCCTGCGGGATCGCCGCATCGCCGACCTCTACATGGCCGAGTACCACAAGCGACTGAAGGAATCGAGCCAGGTCACGGCCGAATCGCTCTACGACAAGGACCCCGTCATCGGCACTAGCATCCCGTCGCTGAAGGTCGCCCTCACGGCCAACAGCGTCGACGTGAAGCGCATCAAGGTGGAGTATCCCGCCCGCTGGCCGGTCGTCCCGGGCGAGACCGCCAACATCGGCGTCTGGCGCAACGGTAAGGCCATCACCCGAACCTGCGGGCTTGAGTTCTACCCCAAGGGCTTCTACATCAACAACGCCGGCATGACACCGACCGGCCCCGACAGCCTGGTCGAGATCCACTTCCGCCGCCTGAAGGTCCCGGACATAGCCGGCGTCTACAACCTCTACGTCTCCATCGCCGACGGCACCAACCCCACCGACTTGAAGCCGTGCCGCGTGCAACCCACCATCCGGGTCGTTGCCGACGCATCCGACGCCGGCGGTGGCAACGATGACGGCGAATCGCTCCCCCGAAAAGTCGATGCGCCGCTCCCCGCGGTCACCGTCCAGGTCGAGCGAGATGCGCCCGTCCAGGTGGCTGACGATTCCGAGACGCGCGACGCCTTCGACGCAGACCTGGCCGAGGACGCCGATGACGGCAAGCTCACCAACGCCGAACGGCACGTCGAGCAGCTCGAGCGCCTCGCCCGGTCCGGCAAGCGCAGCGCCGTCAACGCGCGCAGCAGAAATGTCCGCCGCGCCCTGCGCGCCATCGACGAGGAATCGCCCCTTCACCCGAAGGCCCAGGAGCTGCTGGGCCGCCTCGAAGCCGCGCAGTAGGGGCGCGAGCACCGGCGGGTCTCGAAGTTTCCGGGAACCGCCAGCAGAAGGGGGGCAGGGCCTGTCCTGAGCTTGTCGAAGGAGGGCCGTTGGCTCCTTACTAATCACTCCCCCTGGAGCCGCCCTCACGCTGTACCCTGCTAGCGGTGTTCGGCTGCCTGCCGGCCCCGCGTTTTCGACCCCATGCGCACCCAGGACCGTCTCCTCAAGGCGCTCTCCCACTCCGACCTGCACTACCGGGCGTTCGTGGCCCGGCAGCTGGAGCGCGTCGTCATCCACTTCGACTCCGAGGACGTGGTGGCGCTGGTCCGCAGCTCGTGGCAGGAAGCCAGCGGTCCGATGGCGCTTCACTTCCTCTGCACGTTCAACGAGCTGTTTCCCCGGCACCTGCGGATCTTCTTCTCGCCCGGCGCCTCGCCCGTCCATTCGCAGTACCTGACCTCCGCGCGCGCCAAGGTCGGGGCGCCCGCCCGGGCCCGGCCCGAGGGCCGCGACGCCATCTGCCGCAGCGCCACGCAGCTCCTGGAGCCGTGCATCCTGGCGCTTCGAAGGCGGCTGGACGGCGCTTCCGGCCGCGAGCGCCGGGTGCTGATGGCGACGCTGGCCCGGTTCCACCACGGCGCCGTCGAGTCATTCCTGGTCGAGCGCCTGGCCGACGACGCCGACGGCCCGATGGCCGCCTTCCTGCTCGCCGCCTGTTTCGGCACGCTCGACGACCAGAAGGTGCTCGACCGCATGGAGGCCGTCTGGAGCCAGGACACACTTCCCCAGTACCTGCTGGCCCTGCGATACCTGCCGACGGACGGCGCCGCTGCCTTCCTGCGCCGCGCGGCGCGGCACAAGTCCCCGGCCGTCCAGTGGCTGAGCGCCGCCTGTCTCGATCGCTTCGCAAAATTCGACCTCCGTCCGGCGCTCGAGTCGATCCTGGAGGGGCAGTTCGGCTGGGCCGTTGCCCACGCGATGGAGACCATCGGCCGCGTCGCCGATCCCTCCATCGGCCTGCCGCTTGTGCAGAAGGCGCTGGAGAGCTTCGATCACCCGCTGGTCCGCTCGGCGGCCTTTCGCGCGCTGGCGATCGTCGGCAGCAAGGAGGGCATCGACCTCTGTCTGAAGGAGATCGCCTCGCCGTCTTCGCCGCACGCCCAGGGCCAGGCCATCGCGGCGCTGCCTCAGCTCGGGGCCCCGGCGCCGCTGAGGGCGCGCGTGCTGGCGCCGTTGGTGCGCGCGCCGAACCTGGAGGTCGCCGGCCAGGCGCTTCTCGGGCTGGTCGGCGCGGATGCCTCGGCGGCCGGCAAGGCGATCCGCGACATGATCGTCGAGGGCGGCGAGGACGAGCGCGTTCAGGCGGCCTACTGTCTTGGCTACTACCCGGGCGATTCCTCGGTCCGGGTGCTGGAACACCTGGTCCGCACCGACCCGAGCCCGGCCGTGCGCCAGCAAGCCGTCCGGGCCTTCAGCTACTTCGAGCGCGGCCCCTCGGTGACGAAGCGACTGAACGCGTTCCTGGAGCTGGAGGACGAGCGGGTCGTCATGGACGCCATACGCATCCTCACCTCGCCTGGCCAGCTCGACGAGAGCGTCGCAGCCGAGGGGATCGGGGCGGTCGCGCGCTATGGGGCTTCGGGGCCGGTGAGACGGCTGGCGGCGCGCGCGCTGGGCCGGTTCGAGAGCCGCCAGGCGCGCAGCTATGTCGAGGAGACACTGGGTAACAAGAGCGCCGACCCCGACACGCTCCTGGGGGCGGTAGAGGGAATGGAGTGGGCGGCTCCTCCGGGTCCGAATCTGGACGGCCTGAGGGGGCAGTTGGCCAACCCGGTGCCGGCGGTGAGGGCCGCGGCCGCGCGGGGGTTGTTCAGCTGGGGCGACGTCTCGGGGCTGCCGGTGCTGGCCGAGATGATGGGCGGGTCCGGGACGGAGGCGCGCGAGGCGACGAAGGCGCTCGAGGTGATCGCCACGATCTGCGACTACCTGGTCCCGGAGCCGCGCTTCCTGCCGCTGGCCGAGACGTTGCGCGTCAATCTGAAGACTCCCGAGTACCAGGAGTTCTCGCGGCGCGAGCTGGGTCTGGTCGCCGAGCCGGCCGAGCCGGTGCCGGGCGTGGACCCGCATGCCGCGGTGCTGAGCCAGCGCACGGAGCAGTCGCTCGAGTTCGGCGGTGAGACGGCGGGCCACGTGCTGGCCGACATCGACGCCGCCCGGCGCAAGTACAACACGCGCAAGGCGGGGCGGCGCACGCGAACCCTGCAGCAGGAAACGCCGCCGCTGCCCGGGCCGGAGGATCGGGTGGGCAGCGGGCGCCGAGTGCGGCCGTGGATGGTCGGGGTTGCGGGCATTGTCCTGGGCGCGGCGGTCTTCGGGGGCTACGCATGGCTCTCGAATGGGGGCGGCGAGCCCGAGCCTGCGCCTTCTGCGTCGTCCGCGGTGTCACCGGGGACGAATCTGGTGGTCGGCTCCGTTCGCGGTGTGGCGCGTGTCGGAAAGGGCGGCGGCGGGGCGGCCGAGATCGTCGGCCCCGATGCGCTGGTGGAGCCCGGTCAGCAGGTGTCGGCGGCCAAGGACAGCGTCGTGCGGCTCGGGACGAACCCGCCCGGGAACTCGCTGCTGCTGATGGGGGAAGGTGGGTTCTCCTACGACGGGATCGAGATCGAGAACGTGGAACGCCGCCAGGTCGCGGTGCGCGTCTCGGGGGTGACCGGCCAGCTCGTCTTCGACATGAAGTGGGGCCGACCCAGGGTGGAGCTCGAGCTCGGCGGCATTCGCGTCAAGGGCTGGAAGGGTCTCTACGCCGTGCAGCAGACGGGCGGGCAGTGCGCCGTGAAGGTCGTCAGCGGGCGCGTCGAGGTCACGGACAAGCTGGGTCAATTCACTCTCGTGACCGAGGGCCAGAAGTACGCGTTCAAGGCAGGTGCTTCGAAGGGCGAGACCGTCGCCTTCGACCCGACGTCCGAAGTCTGGAAGTGAGCTGCGGTGTCGGGGGCAGTCTCTATCGGAGGGTGTCACCAGTGTCCTCCGTAGAATGGCCGATACCGCGGGCGGAATCTGTAGCCGCATCCGCATGAACAGCGCGCTCCTGCGCGGTGGCGTCCACGGGCTTGGGGCAATCGGTCCCTGAATTGGTGACGTGACTCACCAACCGGAGTCTGCTAGGGTTCGGTAGCTGATTCGACCGTTCGAGCGCCTTGGCATGCGCGCCGAAGGGCCCGGCGAACCTCTTCCGAAGGGCGAAGCGCTTGCTCAGTTCCCGAGGAAGTGATTGGAACTAGCCGGGTGGAGAGACGATGTCCGTTCGTTTAGGTTTGGAGTTTCGAGCCCGCACTGGTCAAGCGGCGCTTGGGGATGCTTCGCGACCTGTCCCTGAGACAACGGCCAATCGCCGACAACTTCGCCAGGCCCGGCTGCATTTCGGAGTGTCTCGGTGACGCGAGAATTCGAGCTCGAGGACTCGCTACAACAGCTCGTCTACGACCTGGACAGCGGTCTCGCCGATGTCCGAAGGGCGGCCGTCATCTGGCTCTGTCAGGTCGGCGACGATTCGTCGCTGCTCCATCTCCAGAGGATGACGACCGATCCGGACGTCGCAGTCCGTTACTTCGCTCGCCGGGGCTGCAACGACCTTCGCCGACGCCTCGGAACGGTCCCCGCCTCATCCGACGGCGAGCCGCTCAGGCTCCTGGACTCTGCTGTCCCAACTGACCGGGAACGAGGCGCGCTGCTTTGCTACGAGCACCGTGGCCCCGAGTTGCTGGCTCGACTTTTGAAAGTACTGGAGGTGGAAACGGACCTTCGAGTCCGCGCGACGCTGGTGAAGGCCGTCGGGTTCTCGGGTGACCCGCACGTCGTTTCCGTCCTGCTCTCCTTCCTCACAGATCTCGACTCACGGGTTCGCGCCAATACCGTGGAAGCGCTCCAGCCCTACGACAACGAAGACGTCCTGGAGCGCGTCACCTTTCTCATTCACGATCCGGACAACCGTGTTCAGGCCAACGTTCTGCTCTTTCTGGCCCAGCGAGATCCCGGCCGAGTACGCGAGATGGTGCGAAAGATGTTCCTCTCCAACCTGGTCTGGATCCAGGACAGCGCTCTCTACGTCTTGCGCCGGCTGCGGGCAGATTGGAGTCTGGAGCTGCTCGATGAGCTACTGCCCACCGGAGCACTCGCGGCCCTTGAACCGAAGCTGCGCCAGACGAGGGCCTTCCTGACCGATGGAAAGAACGGGGACGCGCGCTCGTGCCACACTCCGCCGGAGACACCCGAGAGCACGGGAAACGCTGCGGAATCCGCCCCCGTCGAGCTTCCTCCCTCTCCTGCAGAACCCGTCTCGGCTCGAGCCCAGCGAGTGACCCCACTGACGGACGGACTAGAAGCGTTCCTCGATTTGAATCAGTGGGCACGCTCGATGAGCGCCGAGGATTACAGGGTTCGCCTCCACGCCGTGCAGAACACTTTCCTGTTTCCGGCCGGCAGAGTAGTTCCTGTCCTTGAACGACGAGCGGCCGAGGAGTCTCACCCTTTCGTCCAGGCCTCTCTCGTCAGGGCGCTGGGAGAGAACGGAGGCGCCGAACAGGTCGCGATCATCCTGCCGTTCCTGTCGTCGCCAGACGATCGCGTCCGCGCCAACGCGGTCGAGGGTCTCGAGATGTCGGGGGCAACCGACGTCTCTGATGCAGTCCGGCTGCTCCTGGATGATCCGAGTGCTCGGGTCCGGGCAAATGCGGCGCGCCTTCTCCAGAACCATGACCACGAGAGGAGCTGGCAGGCGCTCAAGCAGATGGTCTGCTCCGGAGACCAAGGCGCGATCCGCTCGGCCCTCCACGTGATGGAGGAGCTCGACGCCTTCGAGGTCTTGGAGCTCTTCGGCCTCGCACTTCAGAGTGGGTCCCAGGACGTCCAGCTCAACGTGTTGCGGGTGCTCGAGACAGCGGCGAAGTCGAGCTCACTGGCTCGAGACCTGCTTTCCCAGTTTCGCGAGGGCGGTTTTGCCGGAGCGGGTGAGGCCGAGCTCGAGGGGCTCCTGGAGCGAGTCAACGACCCGGACCCGACGGCGAGGCTCGAGGCCCTGCGGCGGCTCGTTCGCATCGACGACGAGCGAGCCTGGGATCAGATCTCGCTGTCGGCCAGGGACCGCGACCGGGGGGTCCGCGAGGAGGCCGGAAGGCTGCTTTCGACGCGGCTCGTGACCGACGAACGACGCCAGGCGCTCGCATCGCTCGGACTGACCGTCTACAAGTCGCTTCAACAAGACAGCGGCGCTCTTCCGGGCGCCGAGAAGCTGCTGGCCGAGCTCGCCGGCATCGATCGAAAGCTCGACTCCGGCTTCCCCATGAACGTCGCGATGGTCCTGCGCACGCAGCGGATGGTCTCGCTGGCCGAGCTCGCCCTCGACTTGCACGGCAAGGGAGGCCTTTCAGCGCACAAGCTCGCCGAGGCGATCGGCGACTTCAGGGTAAAGGAATCCTTGCTCGCCAGCCCCGCAGCCTCGGAAATGGCCGGCATCAAGGTCGCAGCCGAAAGACCGAACAGCTCGACAACCGACCCTTCGAAGGATGAGGGTCCATCCGCGGCGAATCGCGGCTGGAGTGGGCCGCCGGTCTCCGGTTCACGGCCGGGAGCGGGGCTGGGGGGACGCCCCACGCCGGCTGCGCAGGCGAGCTCGAGAGGCCGCGGGCGAACCAACACGGTGATGAACGGCGAGACTGCGGGGGGGCGCTTTTCGTCTGTCATTGTCAACTACTGGCGGCTGCTCTTGCCCGTGGCGATCTCGTTCATGGCTCTTGGGTTCGTGGGCTATCGCGTCGCGCTCCATGAGGCCCTGTCGCCCCGAGTGCGAGCCGCGGCGACGGCCGCGGGCCCGCCACCGAGCCAGGATCTGCTCGGAAGAATCGCGTCGGCTTCGAACGCCACCCGCTTTCTGGGTCTGGGCGTCCGCTGGCACGGCGAGGTCGCCGAAGTTTCCTCGGACCGGCGGACGCTCACGATGAAGTCCGGTCCCCATTCGTACCGCGTCAAGTATCCGAGCCCGCTGGCTCAGGCTCCGCCGGTAGGAGCGACGATCCAGGTGACCGGCACCGTGGGCGGGCGGGAGGACGGCAAGGTCCTGCTCGCGGGCAATCGCCCTCCGCAGTTCGAAGCACCATAGCCGTGTTGCACCGCTAGGAGCGTGTCGGAGAATTACGATCCGCCCGGGATTCCTCGGAAAAACGAACAGGGAACAGGCAACCGGGGACCGGGAACAGGCAATGGGAAATGACTTGACCAGGACAGGGTTTTTCCGTTCCCTGTTGCCTGTTTTC
>JACPRK010000153.1 GCA_016190005.1 Candidatus Wallbacteria bacterium
GCCATTTCTGCTGAGAAATCGCCACACCGTCGTCGCCGAGGGCGACCTCGGCTTCTCGGTCAATCGTGCGAATCCCTGGTCTCGTCCCAGCCAGACGATATGCGCTGGTGAATAGGCCTGGGAGTTCTTGGCCTCCCCCAGGTGGGCCGTCACAGAAGCCGGCAGACCCAGGACGCGGGCCGTCTCGGTCAACAGAGGGAGGCCAGCATAGGAAGTCAAACTTCTGGGACGCTCGTGTCGCACGTCCGTGGATGTTTTGACTCCTGGTCTTCTACCATGAAGACCCACAGAGGTGCACTTTCATTTCTGATGTCCTGGCGCCCGGGGCTAGTCAACCCGAGTCCCGGGAACCGGAAACCTGGCAACTGTCGGCCACCGTTTCAGTCGATTTCAGCGCGTTTCAGCCCGGTTCAGCGCAGCGACTGGCTACCGTCGAAGCCCTGCCCTCCACGGCCACCACCAAACACCTCGGCCAGCAGCTGGTGGAAGGCCTGAAGCTGGTACAGCCCGACTCAGTCACTCTCCCGAGTCAACCACCCTCTACGGATCGAACGGAGTAGTGCCGGTTGCCTGTTACCGGTTGCCTGTTGTTTCTGTCTCGGCCAAAGCACGCGCCATGCCAGGTTCATCACCTCGAACTGGGCAGTAGCACCCGCAGGGTCTAGCCACGGCAACCGCGGAAAGTCCGCGAAACCGAATGTCCATCATGGTTTCAGCGATCAATCTTCTCTGCAACCTGCGGGACTAGGGCTACTTCAACGCAAGGAAGGCCCAGCGGCGGACTGACTCCTCGGGGTCGTCCAGCATCGGGCGGGCCAGGTCCTGCGCCACGAGGCCGCCGATCTGGCCCAGGGCCCAGGCGGCGCTGGCGCGCGCAGCGGTCGCCCCCTGCGACGCCAGCTCCCGCAGCCGGCTGAAGGCGCTCACGACTCCCTGCCGCCAGAGCACGACGGCTGCGTTGGCAGCAACCCTGGGCGCTGGGTGGGCCAGGGAACGGTTCAGGACAGCGGTCACGGCGGGCGAGCCGGTGCGTTTTCCGAGCACCAGTACCGCATTGGCCGCCACGCGCGCATCCGGATGCTCCAGGTACGGCACCAGCACGGCCGGCTCAGGCTGCACGGGCAGGCCACCCAGCAGCGAGAGCGTGCTGGCGATCTGGCGAACGCGCAAGGTCGCTTCGAGCTTTTCCAGCACCTTGGTCAGGTACGCGGCCGCTCCGAGCGAGTCGATGGCGGCGGCCGAATCGATCAACTGCCGCCTCAGCTCGGGCTCGGCGGCCTTGTAAGCCAGCCCGATGACCCGAGGCAAATCGCCCCGACCCGCGGCCCGGCCCAGCGACTCGGCGGCCCTGGCTCGCAGGCTCCCCGGGCACTTCTCGTTTCCCGCGATTGCGAAGAGTGCGTCCGCAAGCCTGGGGTCCTGTCCGACCCGCCCCGCCGCGAATGCCACGCTGGCGCGAGCACGCGGGTCCTCCGTTTCCTCGAGAAGGCTCACCAAGACGGGATTTCCGAGTCTCCATAGGGCTGCCGCCGACAGCGAGCGCACACGAGCCGAAGGGTCGTTCACCATCACGGCGAAGACCTCGGACAATCGCGGGTGGATTCGCTCCAGCAGCACCTCCAGCGCATTGGCCCGCACGCGCGCGTCGGCGTGCGCCAGGAAGGGCTTGAAGAGCTTGAACGGCAGGTCCCGCCCAATCCGGCCCAGCGCCAGGACCAACGCAGAGAGCGCCCTGGGGTCTTGCAAGTGCCGGCGCAGGCGCAAAAGCTCGGGCAAGAGCTCGCTTCTGTCTGGGTGCTGACCCAGGACGTGAAGAGCGACCGCCTGCACCTCGGGCCGCGCGTCCTCCCAGAGCAGGTGCAAGAGCAGCCTGGGCAGGCCTGCCACCTTGCGGGCGCTCAGGTCACGGACAACTTCGTTGGCCGTCGCGGCGTCGAATTGCTTCAGATGCTCCAGGACTCCGCGCATGTTGCGCTGGAGCGCGTCCGGGTCCGCCAGTCCCAGGTTGCGGAGCACGTAGGCCTGCAGCGCGGGGTCGGGCGTGCCGGCCAGATGGAGTAGCGTCGGGCTCGGGATCGGTCTCATCGGGCGCCTTTCTCGATCGGGCTCTAGAGCCCCTCGTCCAGGAAGACGACCGGCGGCTCCGAACCCGACGGCACACTCCCAGTCGTCACCGGGCGCGCGGGAGCGCTCCCGCCGGAGGCGCGCTCGGAGAGCCTCGGACCGCTCGACGAGCCGAGCTCGAAATACCGCTCGTCGGCTCGCGCGGCCTCGGTGTCCTCGAGGATCACGCGGTTGTCTCCCGTGATCGTGACGCGAAACTGCTCGTCGGGGTTTTCCAGGTGATCGCCATCGCGCAGATGGTAGGGGACGATGCGACCTTCCTTCTTGAGGATCGCCTGCTTCTCCCCGTCCAGGACCATCACGCCGAAGCTGCGATACCCGGCGATGGCGCGCGGAACCTCGCCCTGGGTCCTGGGCTGCGGCTGAGGCCGGATTCGCGGACCTTCCTTCTCTGTCGGGGTGGAGGGACCACCCGTGTCGCGGTTGGCGAACATGTCTCGGTCGTACTCGAAACCGGTGAAGGGGTTGACGGTCTTGTCGAACTGTCTGGGATCGACCTCGTCGGCCGTGATAGGCCGCTTCTCGCGCCTGGCGATCAGCTTCTGCTTGACCTCTTCGGTGAGCTGGGGGATGTCAAAGGGCGTTTGTGCCGGGGTTGCCGGCCCAGCAGAGGCCTCGGCAGCCGGCAAGGGCGCCGCCACGGAGGGCGACGCGACGGTCGAAGGCGCTACGCCCCCTGAGAGCTGGCCCGCCGCTCGCGCAGTCTGGGGGCCTTTCTTGGCGCCGCCGGTCCCGAAAATCTTGGCGCGGTTGCTGTAGACGACGAGGACCAGCATCACGCCCAGCACGGCCAGCTGCTTCTTGATGCGTTCCTGTTCGCGCTTCTTCTTGTCCGCCTTGTCGGTGGCCATGGTGCCCTCTCAACCCTGCCGGCTGAAGTAGGTCTCTAGCGCCAGCCGGACCTCCCAGTTGTGACGCGTGTTGTCGTAGTTGAGCACGTCGAAGGCCTGGATGCGATAGATCTGCTCTTCTCTAGGCAAGAGCGCCAGCAACCGTTTGAACGCGACGTACGGCCCTTCCAGCTCCATCGTGAAGTTGAACACGCTGTAGTTGCCGTCGCCCTTGGCCAGTGGATTGAAGGCGGCCTTCATGATCTGGATGCCGGATTTCTCGATGGTGACCTGCAGCTTCTCGATAGACTCGGGGCGCTCGCTCTCCTTGCGCAGGAAGTCGCCGTAGCTGGCCAGCTCCTGGCGCCGATTCTCGGTCTCTTCCTCGAAGTTGCGCTTGGTCACATTCGTCTTCTCGAGCTCGGAGACCTTGGCGGCCTTATCGGTCTTGAAGCGCTCGATGTTGGCGGCCAGCTCCGAGAGCTCCGCCCGAGACTTGCCGACGTAGGTCCTCCAGTAGAGGACGTTGATGCTGGCAATCACCACGATAGACACGTAGATCGCGACGTTGGTCAGCAGCGTCTTGCTTCTGGTCTTCATGGTCGTCTCAGGGCACGAACGTGAACTGCATCTCGAAGGTCCACTGGTCCGTCTTTTCGACGGCGGTGCTGAGGACCTTCACTTCCTGGAAGTTCTGCTTGGCGCCCGTGCGCGACTGCACCAGGTTCTTCTCGAACTGCGTCACGTCGCTTCTGCTCTCGGCGCGGCCCAGGACGGCGAAGCGCTCGCCGTCGGACTTGGTGAGCTTGGTGATGCTGATTCGCTTGAGTTGCGTATCGGACGTCCGGGGCAAGGCGTTCTCCAACGCCTGGTAGAATCGCAGGAAGGGGTAGTCGGTGGCGCCCATCGCCTTTTGAATGAAATTGAACTTGGTGATGAGGTCCTGGATGGCAGCCTGGTCGTAGGTGATCGATCGGAGCTGGTTGATGACCTCTGTCAGCTCGTTGGACAGGCGCCCTTGCTCCTTGGTGAGGCGGCTGCGTTCGCTGGCGGCGCGCGTGAAGCTGAAGGTGCAAGCGACGAGCGTGGCAGCCGCGAAAGCGACGGCCATGCCCAGGGCCGTGGTGTCGAGCAGGAAGCTCTTGTACTCGACAGGTAGGAAGTCGCAATTGACTTTCATTCGACTGCGTTACTCCCTGGCGAAGCCGCCGATGGCCGGGATGAGGAGGTTCTTCAGCTCACCGGGCAGCTCCGCTCCGTTGGCGTCGACGATGCTGACGAGGTCGGCGCCGCTGCGCACGAAGGTGTTGAGGTGACCGCCCAGCACGACGTCGATGTTGGAGAAGTTGGCGCCTCCGCCTGTCAGGATGATCTCGTCGACTTTGAACTCGCGGAAGCGGGCGACGTAGTGCTCCGTGATGGCGAAGAGCCCCTTCACGAGCTCCCCGAAGATCGGCTTGATGACCTGGTAGTTGGCGATCTTGTCCTGCTCCGGGACGAACTCCGGGAGGAAGAAGACCTCGTTCTTCTTGTACTCCTCCGCGTCTTCCTCGGAGAGCTTGAAGTGCTCCATGATGCGCCGGGTGAACGCCCAGCCTCCCACAATCAGTGTCTGGTCCGTGCCCGTTCCGATGCCGCGGTTGTGGAAGGTCGTGAGCTTGCCCTGTTTGAAGATGACGACGGAGCTGGCGAAGTGGCCGAAGTTCATCAGGGCAATGTTCTTCTCGAGGTTCTCGGCGTCGGTCAGGTAGTCGTGGAAGACGTTTATGGCGTTCAAGATGCTGGTGTCGATGGTGATCGGATTGACGCCGGTCTTCTGCACCCAGCCGCCGAGGTCGAGGACGTGATCGCGGCGGATCATCGCGATGAGGATGAGGATGTTGTTGTGGAGCTGGCCGACTTCCTTGGTCTCGATGATCCAGTCGCGCTTGTCCTGGCCGGCCGGAACGAACGTGGCGATGTCCTGGTCGATGGCGTTCTTCTTTTCCTCCGCCGTTGCCTTGGCCGGCACAGTCATCATGTTCACGAGGAACGGGAAGTCCGGGTACATCAACATGACGTTCGACTTCTTGAGCCCGGCCGAGCGGACGAGCTGGTTGAAGGCCGGCCCGAACGACTGAGGGATCTCGATCTCCTCGCTCGGGTTGGTGCGGAAGACGACGTCCGGCGCGGAGTCGACCAGGACGTGGCGCTGCACCTGGAACTTGCCCTTGGCCGTCTGCTTGGCGACGACGGCCTTCAGGTAGCGGCTCCCGATATCGACGACCTGCTTGTAAGTCTGGAGTGGCATCTGGCAGTGGGAGGGCCGCAGGCGATGCGGTCTCCCCAGATAGAATCGACAAAACCGGCCGCGGGCCTTACCGCGAATGCACGATCGGGCGGCGATCGCCTGCTCCAGAGGCGAATGATACGCCACCGGCGGCTGCTCGCGCCGCGGTCAGGCGATGGTGCCGTCCGGGCCCACGCGCCACAGCGAGGCCGCCCCGACGAAGCCGGCGTCGTCCGCGAGCCGGGAGGCCTCGAGCCGGACCGAGCGGCGAACGGTCGCCAGCGCCCGGGACTGAAAGGTCTCCAGGGCGGCCTTCCGGAAGCCCTCTCCCAGCTTCATCAGGCCGCCGCCCAGCATCAGCACCTCGGGATTGAGCAGATTCGCGGCGTTGGCGAGCCCTGCGCCCAGCGCCTGCCCGGCGCGCTCGATGACGCCCGATGCCGTGGCGTCGCCCCGGCCCGCGGCGCTGGCAACCATCCGCCCGTCGACCCGCCCGGGTTCGCGCTCACAGAGCTGCCACAGGAGCGTATCCGGGTCCGCCGCCATCGCCTCCCGCGCTTGCCGCGCCACGCCCAGACCACCGGCGTAGAGCTCCAGACAGCCGCGGCTGCCGCAGCCGCAGGCCAGCCCCTGCCAGTCTATCGAGTGGTGACCAATCTCACAGGCGCTATTGGCGGCGCCACGCAGCAGCCGGCCGCGGTCGACGAATCCGCTACCGACGCCGGTGCCGGCGAAGACGTTGAGAAAGCTGGCGGGCCGGCCAGCAAGTCCGAAGAGGTACTCTCCGAGCGTGCTGGCGCGAACGTCGTTGTCGACGACCACCGGGAGCCTCAGCGCCTCCGAGAGCATCGGCCCCAGCGGGATGTCCCTGTCGGCAAAGAGATTGACCGCGTGGTGGACGATACCGGTGCCGACCTCGATCTGGCCGGCCATCCCGAGCCCCACGGCCCGCACGCAATTCAAGCTCAGCCCGGCACGCTGGGCCACGGTCCGCGCCAGCTCCGCTATCTGGCGGATGACACTCTCATAGCCCGCCTTGGAGTCCGTGGCGACCCGTTCTCTGGCCAGCACCTGGCCGCCGTCCGTGACCACGCCGGCCGCGATCTTGGTCCCGCCGACGTCGACTCCAATCGAATTCACAGTGTCGGACATGACCGCTCCTATTCGAGAAGGACGTCGCCCTCCATCTTCGACGGGATCTCCGCGCCCGCGTAGGCCAGCACGGTCGGCGCGATGTCGGCCAGCTTGCCGGGCCGCTGGCGCAACCGCACATGAGAATCCGTGACCAGCAGTGGCACCGGGAAGAGCGTGTGTTCGGTGAACGGCTCGCCCGTCTCGTAGTTCACCATCTGCTCGATGTTTCCGTGGTCGGCCGAGAGGAAGACCGTGAACCCGTGCGCCTCGAGCACCGGGAAGAGCTTTCCCAGCAGCCCGTCCAGGGTCTCCACGGCCCGCACAGCGGCCGGGATGATGCCGGTGTGGCCGACCATGTCACAGTTGGCGTAGTTGCAGATGACCAGGTCGAAGTCGTCCTCTTTGAGCGACGCTATCAACCTGTCGGTCAGTTCCGGGGCGCTCATCTCGGGCTTGAGGTCGTAGGTGGCCACCCTGGGGGATGGGATCAGCACGCGCTTCTCGCCCTCGAAGGGTTTCTCCTCGCCCCCGTTGAAGAAGTAGGTCACGTGCGCGTACTTCTCGGTCTCGGCGATACGAAGCTGGCGACCGCCGGACTCACTCACCACCTGGCCCAGGAGCCTGTCCGGCCGCGTCGGCGGAAAGAGGACCGGCAGCTCGAAGGTCGCGTCATACTGCGTCATGCAGACGTAGGCGAGGCCGGGAAACGGCACAGCAGGGAACTCGGCAAAGCCCTTCTGCGTGAGGGCGCGGGTCATCTGCCGCACCCGGTCGGCCCGGAAGTTGAAGCAGAGCACCAGGTCCCCGTCGTGGATTCGGCCGTCGGCGCCGTCGACCACCGTCGGCAGGAGGAACTCGTCGGTTTCCCCGGCTGCGTAGGCCTCCTGGACCGTTCGCTCGACGTCTGAGCTCGCGCGTCCTTCGCGATGGACCAGCGCCCGGTAGGCCCGCTCCACCCGGTCCCAGCGCTTGTCGCGATCCATGGCGTAGTACCGCCCCGACACGGTCGCCAGCCGCCCCGTACCGCGCTCCCGCATGTGGGCCAGGAGTTGCCGCAGGTACCCGAGCCCCTCGGTCGGCGACGTGTCCCGGCCATCCGTGACAGCGTGGACCCAGACCCGCTCCAGCCCCGCTGCGCCCGCCGCGTCCAGGAGCGCCAGCAAGTGCAAGATGTGGCTGTGCACGCCGCCGTCGCTCACAAGACCGAAAAGATGCAGCGACGCGTTTCTGCTCCTTGCGGCCCGGAGGCTCTCCGTCAGCGCCGGCAGGCCGGCCAGCTCACCGGTCTCGATGGAGCGGTTGATGCGCGTGAAGTCCTGGTAGATGATCCGCCCGGACCCGATGTTCATGTGGCCGACCTCGGAGTTGCCCATCTGTCCTTCCGGCAGGCCGACGGCCAGTCCGCAGGTCTGGAGCGCCGTGTGGGGGTAGCGCTCGAAGAGGCCGTCGAAGAACGGCGTCCGCGCCATCTTCAGGACGTTGCCCTCGGCCTTGGGGTTGATGCCCCAACCGTCCAGGATGAGCAGCGCCGCCTTGCGAGTGAATCGCTTCGTCATGGCGCCCCAGTGTACCGCACGCTGCGGGGCGGTCACCCTCTGAATGCGGGGCGGCCTACTCCAGGAGGGCCAGCTTGCCTTCGACCCGTACGCGGCCAGCTGGGGCACCGGGTGCGCGCAGCCGGGCGAGGTTCCGGGACGCCGCTCTGGCGCCGGGCGAGCTCGCGGAGGTGCTGGCCAGCTCGAGCAGGGACAGCGCAACGTCCCGGTAACCCAGCGCGGCCTGCACGGCGGCGAGATTGTTGACCAGGGTGGGGTTGGCGGGGTCCGACTCCACGGCCCGGCTCAGGAGGTCCAGGGCCTTGCGCAGCTCTCCCCTGCCCGCGGACTCCAGAGCGCGGGCGGCCGGGCTGCCGATCGTGGCCGAGCGGGCCGGCGCAGGCATCGGCACCGCCACGCAGGCCGGCACCACGGGGGCCGTGCGAGAAGCCGCTGCCTTCCGCCAGGCATCGACCGTCCGGTCGAACTCCTCGAGCGCATCGGACGCCAACCGGCCGCTCGCCGACCGGATTGCGCGCTCCCCTTCCGCGCGCTGGCCCGCCATCGTCTGGGCGCGCCCCAGCCCCAGCTCTGCCTGGTCGTAGCGCGGGTTGGCGGCCAGGGCCGCGGCGAAGCTCGTTGCGGCCTGGGCGCCCAGGCCCGCCGACAGCTCGAGCTGACCCCGGACGCAGTGGACCGAGGGATCATTCGGACTCAATTGCGCCGCCTTGTCCAGAAGCGCCGCCGCGGCGGCCCGGTCTCCTCTTCCCGCGACCAGCGCCGCAAGCGCGACGTAAGTCTGGGAGCTGGCCGGATCGCAGGCCAGCGACTTGCGGTAGGCAGCCTCGGCCTCACCGGCCCGGCCGGCCGCGTCATGAGCCGTCGCCAGCAGGTACTGCGCCCTGGGGTTGGACGGATCGGCCTCGACCGCGCGCCGGTAGTCGGCGGCCGCGGCGTCGTTGTCGCCCGACAGGTAGCGCTCCGTCCCCTGTTCCATCCAGTACCAGGCGCCGGTGGAGCTGCTTGCTGCCGGGACGGGCGCCACCGGGGCGGCCTGCGCCGCAAGTACCGGCATCCGTCCCGCCAACAAGAGGGCCAGCGCCCATCGACCCAATGACCGAGTGTCCATGGGTACGCGCTCAGTTGCCGCCCTTGGCCTGCTCGATGAGCTCGGGAAGCGACTCGCCGGAGCCCTCTTCGCCCTCCTCGCTGGCCAGTTCGTCGGTCGTCGACTCGGCGGCGGTCTCGGGAGCGGGTGCGACCTGCGCATCGTCGGCAGCGGCCGGCGCTTCGGCGCCCGAACCGATTTCGACGACCTGCGGAGCCTCGGCGTTCTCATCGGACCTCGGTTGCGCCTCGGCAGCGACTTCGCCGTCGGGTCCCGAGGCCTTCAGATCGGCCAGACTCTCCTTGACGCGGGCCAGGAGCTTCTTGCGGTACGCCTGACGCTCCGCGCCGATCGTGATGCCGCCCGCGGCCGCGAACGGAATCCGGGCCTGACGGTGCGCGTCAGCCTGGGCAGGCTTGGCGGCCGTCTTCGGGGCCTTCGGGTCCTCCAGAGTTTCGAGCCGGGTGGTCGTCTCGGCGAGCTGGCTCAAGCTCTGGTAGAGCATGTCCTCGAGGCGCTGCACCCGGTCCATGAGCTTCTCGGCCTGCGAGGCTTCCTCGGCAGTGGCGGGCTGGTCGGCGTTCGCATGCTTGGCCAGGCCGGTGGCGTTCTCGAGCCGCTCGATCCGGCGCTCGGTCACCATGTCCGTGATCTTCAGCTTCTGGATGTCGACGCCCTGCTCGTGGACCTGGCCGGACAGCTCTTGCACCATCTTCGCCAGGCGGCCTTGCTCCGTCGAGAGTCCGTTCAGGTCTTCCAGCAACTGGTCGAGCTTCGACACGGCGTCGCCGGAGAGCCCCTTCTGCATCGGGATGCGCTCGAGCTTGCTCTCGATCTCCGTCTTCTGCTGCTTGATGTAGTCGAGGTAGCGATCGAGGATGACCGCCAGCTCGATCCGGGTCACCGACTTCTTGCCGTGAAACTTCTTACCCTCGGGCTGCACGAGTTTCTTGCCAGAGACCTTCGCGGGCGGCGGCTTGGCAGCCGGGGGCTCGGGCGCCTGCCGGGGCGCGGGCTGCACTCGCGGGAGCGGAGGTGCTTTCGGAATGACGCCGGAAGGGCCGTCGATGTCCCCGATGCCGTCCATCGGTCGCAGGACGAGGCCCGTGCCGTGGTCGTCGAAATCGTCCTCGGAGATCGCTTGGGCGCGGATCGCGTGCGCCTGGGGCAAGAGCGCCCCGGCCAGGGCCAGGGTCAGCACCATCTTCTTCATGCTCGGCGGCTCCTTCTGCCGCGCCGGCCGTCGGAGTTCCGGGCAATCCGGGAAGACGGTGGACGCAGCAAACCTATGCGGTCATGGGAGCTATCGACACCCGAGCCGATGGAATTGAGCTGGCCGGCGGGCGGCCGCGGAGCTACTTCGCCGCGGGTGGGGCGGGCGCCTCCGGCATTGGTGGGGCCGCGGGGACCTCGGGCATGGCGTCCGGCGCCTTCGCGGCGGCGCTGGGCTCGGCGGCCTCGGGCGGAGGGGCTTCCGGGAGCGGCGCCTCGGCGGGCGGTGCCTCCTTGGCGGCAGCAGGGGGCGGCGGTTCGCCTGCTGGCGCGGCCGGGGCCGGACTTACGGCGGTAGGCCCGGGGGCTGCCTCGGGTGGTGCCGGTTCGCCGGCCGGCGCCGGAGCCTCGGCGGCGGGTGCCGGGGGCTCTTCCGAGGACGCCGCTGCAGGCGCTGCAGGAGCTGTCGGCGATCCGGCGGCGGCGGGCTTGTTTCGAGGGCGGCGCCGGTGCTTGGGCCGGGCCGGCTTGCCATCGTAGGGCGGCCGTTTCAGCCGCATCTTCTCCTTCTCGCCGAGGAGCCGCATGTAGTAGTCGACGGTATCGTCCTTGGGGCGCATCCCCGAAAGCCTCAGGAATGTCGCGCGGGCCTGGTCGTTTCGCGTCACGTGGTACTCGAAGAAGCCGAGCACGAAGAGCGCTTCGCGATCATCGGCGCGATCGCGCAGGTAGTCCTTCAACAGGCCCACCTGCCGGTCGAGGTCGTGTGGCCAGCCGTAGAGGCCGTAGACGCTGTAGTCGATCTTGGCCCAGAAGGGATCGATGGAGAGCCCCTCGCGCAGGGCTTCGCTGGCCTGCGCGTAGTCGCCGGTAGCGAAACGGGCCTGTCCCAGGGCGAACCAGGGCGCCGCGGAGTCCGGGAAGTAGCGCGCCGCCACCTGGAACATCACGGCCGCGGCCTCGAAGCGGCACTGCTCGAAGAGCGCTCTTCCAGACTGGATCATGTCCTCCATCGTCGCCGACGGCCCCAGCAGCCCGTGCATCTGGTGGTGCTCCAGCGCGCGATCAAAACGCCTCGGAGTCTCCATCGACTCCTCATGTCCGAAGGCGAGCCGCTGGCCTGGCAGGCCGAGTGCGAGAATTGCGAGGAGTATCCGCGCGTTCTTGGCGGGCATCCAAAACCTCCCCTCGAGCTCGAGGTGGCGCGCTTCGCGCCGCCCACGCGGCGACCCGAAGCCACCCCACCTCAGTTAGCGCAGCCCCTCGCCCCCTGGCAATCGCCCCAGCCCCAGCCCCCGCGCC
>JACPRK010000026.1 GCA_016190005.1 Candidatus Wallbacteria bacterium
GAGCCGTCGTGGCCGGTGTTCATCGCCTGGAGCATGTCGAGGGCCTCGCCGCCGCGGATCTCGCCGACGATGATCCGCTCGGGCCGCATTCGGAGACAGTTGCGGACCAAGTCTCTGATGGAAATCTCGCCCTTGCCTTCGATGTTGGGCGGACGGGTCTCCATGCTGACCACGTGCTCCTGGCGCAGCTGGAGCTCGGCGGCATCCTCCACGGTGATGATGCGCTCGTCGGGCGGGATGAAGCTCGAGAGAATGTTCAGCGTGGTCGTCTTTCCGGAGCCCGTCCCGCCGCTGACCAGCACGTTGAGCCTCACGCGCACACACGCGGCCAGGAAATCGCACATCTCCTCCGTGAGGGTCCCGTACTTGATCAGATCCTTGGGTGTCAGCTGGTCCTTCTTGAACTTGCGGATGGTCAGCACAGGCCCGCAGAGAGCCAGGGGCGGGATGATGGCGTTGACACGGCTGCCGTCCTTGAGGCGCGCATCCACCATCGGGCTCGATTCGTCGATGTGGCGGCCCAGCGGCGCCACGATCTTGTGAATGATGTGCATCACATGGCCGTCGTCGCGGAAGTGGCGTTCGGTCAGGACTAGCTTACCGTGCCTCTCCACGTAGATCTTCTTGGGACCATTGACCATGACTTCCGAGATCTCGTCGTCCCTGAGCAGCGTCTCGATCGGCCCTAGCCCCATCACTTCGTCGACCACGTCCTGCACCAGGTTCTTCAGCCCCAGGCTGGTGCGTGCAAATCCCTGATCCGCCCCGATCGAGCCGATCAGCTCCTCGATCTTCTGGCGGATCATTTTCTCTTTCTCGCGCTCGTCGACCGACTTCATCGCCTCGGTGTCGAGGTTGTCGACTAGCATGTCCTGGATCTGGGCCTTCAGCTCGTAGTAGGGGTCCTCCTGCGCGGTGACCGTCTCCGCGCCCTTCTTCTGGAGAAGACGCTCCTTGACCCCGCCCAGGGTCATCTTGTCGACCTTGGCAAGACCTCCCTCGAGCGCGCCGCCAGCCTCGGTCGGAGCCTGCGTCGGACTGAGCGTGTGCGGCTTGTTCGCTTGCGCCGGGACGCCCGGAGAGGTGCCTGGCGATTCCTCTTTCTTGACGCCGGACTGCGTACCCTTCAGCCTGTCGAGCAGGGACACGATGCACTACCTCCATCCACGCGCGCACACCTGGGAGGCGGTCTTCGCCTGCAGCGGCCGCTACCGCTCCAAAAGTATATAGCCCGGCGCGGTGAATTACAAAACTTGCACCGGAATGGCTACTGCGTCCGGCCCGTCACGTCAAACCGGCGCGACCAAGGAGAACGCCGGGAGCCGGGTGCGCTCTAGCTCCTCCCCGGGAACCGCAGGGAGCGCCGGCTGCCAGATCTTCAGCGGCCGCCCTGGCCGGAGAAGATGCTGCTGAACCGGTCGAAGAGCCCGCCGCCGGCCTTCGCTGCCGCCGGTTCGCTCGAGCGGACCTTCTGCCCAGTCACGATCTCGGCCAGCTTCAGGAAGCTCACCGCCAGCTCCGAGCTCGTGTCATTGAGCATAAAGGGCGTGCCCTTGTTGATTGCTTCGATGCAAATGCGGCCTTCGGTCGGGATGAGCGCGGAAATCTCTTTTTTCAAGCCGCTCTGGACGTCCTCGTAGGTGATACCGCCGACGTTGGGCTTGCCGCGATTGAGAACCAGCCGGATCTTGTCCGGGTTGTAGTTCAGATTCGCGAGCAGGTCCAGGCAGAGCTTCATGTCCTTGATCGCCGACAGCTCCAGGGTCGTAACGACCAGGATCTGCTGGCTGGCGTCGAGCACGGACAGCTCGATGTTGCGGAACATGCTCGAGGTATCGACCAAGATGTAGTCGTACTGCTCGCGCAGAAGCATCAGCGTCTGCTCGATGTGCTCGACTTGAACGATTTCGGCGTACTCCGGGCGGGACGGAGCCAGGAGAACTTCGATGCCGGACTGCTCGTGCGGGATCATGTAGTCCAGCACCACGTTGGAGGTCCATGGCGGCGGCTCCTCCAGCAGACTGATCACGTTGCGGCTCGGGATCAGGTTCAGCATGATCGCCACATCGCCGAACTGGAGGTCGAAGTCGACGACGGCCACCTTGTAGCCGCCGTACTTCGAGAGCGTCACAGCAAGGTTCAGCAGCACGGTCGTCTTGCCGACTCCGCCCTTGGTGGCGAATAGCGTGACGACCTCGCCTTCTTTCTTGCCCTTCGCACGTGCCGTCCCTGTGCCCTCCGCAGCGCCCGCGGTCGGAGCAGTGTAGAGTTGTCGCTTGCGTTGGTCGGACTTGAAGACGCTCTTGATCGTGTCGATCAGCTCGTCGTTGGAGAACGGCTTGATCAGGAAGTCGCGGGCGCCAGCCTTCATCGCTTTGCGGATGAACTCCTGGTCGCCCTGGACGGACGTCAAGATCACCGACACGCTCGGCAACTCGCTGGTGATGATCTCCGTGGCCGTGATGCCGTCGATCACGGGCATGTTGATGTCCATGATCAACAGATCTGGCCGTCAGATCTTGGCGACGTCGATCGCTTCTTGGCCGTTGGAGGCCTCACCGACGACCTCGATCGACTCCTCGAACGAAAGCAGACGCTTGATGTTCTGCCTCAGCTCGATCTTGTCGTCGGCGAGGAGGATTCGGATGGACTCGGCTGGCATAGGATGCAGTGTCGAACCGTCGAGGAGCTAGGGTGTCCAGCGGCGCCGCAAACGGCGGTTCATGCTAGCACCCTTCATGGGCCCGTGGCAACTTTCCGGCTAGGGCAGAGCGTCACCTTACTGCGCCTGGCCGGTCATGTTTCGGTCGATGCGGTCAAAAAGATCGTCGATTTTTCGGGACACCTGTTCGATTGAATCGTCCTTCTCGCCGGTGCTCGACGCGCCCGAAGTCGCGGCTCGGACTTCTTCCATCGTTACCGTGGCGATCTTCCCGTCGGCGGGGAGCGTGCGGTCCCGGCTGCTGCCGGGGGCGGAGAACGGGCTCGGCGCGCCGTCGCCACCGAGATCATCCCCCCACGCCGGGAGCCGGGACTTGCTGGCCTCCGCCTGGATGGCCAGAGGCGTCGGTGCCAGGGTCATCAGAGGCAGTTCAGTCTCGGGTGCAGTGACGTTGCGCGGGGCCGCGGCGCGAGCTACCGCGACGGGCCTGGTGGATGCGGCCTTCTCTTGCTGCCTCATCTTCTCGAACATCGCCCTCACGCGCTGCTGGCGCTCGGTCACCGGGGCGGACGAGCTGGGCTCCAGCGTCCCCGAGGAGGTCGTGAGTTTCGCGATCCGGGCCTGGGTCTCCAGGCGAGCACGCTCGATGGCGGAGTTCCCGGCGCTTTCGGAGCTGCCTGGAGCCGGCTTGGACCCCTGGGCGCCCGAGGCCCTGGAAGCGTTCTTCGCACCCTTGTTGGCGGCCTTCAGGTCGGCGGCCGAGGGGCCAACTTCGCCGTACGGGGTCCTGCTCGCGAACATCTCCTCCTTCTCGACCGCATCCAGCAATCGCGGCGTGATGATCGCGACCGTCTCTCGCTGCACCTCTGAGTTGGTCTTAGTCTGGAAGAGCCGGCCCACCCACGGCAGGTCGCCGAAGAAGGGCACCTTGGTCACCTGCAGCTGCGTCGTGTTCTGCACGAGGCCGCTGACGACGATGTGCTGACCATCACGCACCGTTACGCGGGTCTCGGTATCGCGGTTGGTCGATTCGCCGCCGGGCTTGGCGTCGCTGACGCTGATGTTGACGATGGTGTCGATGTTTCCGCGGTGGTCGACGGTCGGGGTGATTCGCATCTGGGTTCCGAAGCGCAGAAGCTGGATGCCCGTCACGCCCAGCCCTGCCGGAACCGGAAGAGGCACCGTGCCTCCGACGTTGATCGTGGCGGCCAGACCGCTGCGGGTAACGACCTTGGGGCTGGCGATGAGCTTGGCCTTGTTGTTCTTGATGGCCCAGGAGACCTGCACCAACAGGGGGTCCATGCGGTTGAATCGCTGCATCGGGAAGGGGAACGGCGGCCAGAACCCGTTGCGGCTCACCTCGCCTCCGGTGTGCGTGAACTGGCCCAACGTGTTGGCAATCGGGGTCTCCATGAAATTGATGGAGTTCTGGTTGGCGACGGGAAGCGCGGCCGGGGGCGACGGGACCTCCTGTCCCGGCTGGATGCCAGTGATCTGATTGGTGCCCCACTTGAAGTCGAACTGCTTGCTGTTGTCGGTATTGATGTCCAGGAGCAT
The DNA here is from genome assembly GCA_016190005.1 of Candidatus Wallbacteria bacterium. Classification (GTDB taxonomy): domain Bacteria; phylum Muiribacteriota; class UBA6191; order JACPRK01; family JACPRK01; genus JACPRK01. The sequence goes on from JACPRK010000026.1 coordinate 4,220, forward strand.
GCCTTCCACCAGCACCTGCACTGGCTTCACGACCTCGATATGGTTGATGACGATGGCAAAGTTGCCGAACGTCGAGTTCTGGTTGGCGCCGTTGAAGAAGGCGCGCGTGATCTCGTCGGCGCGGGCCTTGTCCTGCTCGTCGTCGACCGTGCCTTCCAGCAGTACCATCACCGTTTGAGGGGGCGCGGCGGCGGGAATCCCGGCGGGGCTCGACTGCGACGGGGCCTGGTTCGCGGCACTGCCCGCAGTCTGTCCGCCGGCCACGGAGCTGGCCGAAGACGAGGGTGGCGTATTGGCGGAGACGTAGAGGGGAGGCGTGACGCTGATGCCGGACTGCTGCGGCTGCGCGGCTGCAGCAGTCGAAGCCTGGCCGGGTGCCGGGGCGAGCTGGGCCGCGCTGGCCTGCAGCGCCGTGTTCACGACTGTGATCTTCACGTCCGGCAGGTTGAGCAGTTTGATGAGCGCTTCCTTGGGGTCGACGGAGACGCCCTCGACCTCGAGGAGGTTCAGGATCGGCCCGCCGTAGAGGCCCGAGATGTCGGTCGCGTACCGCTTCTCGGCGCCGTTTCTCACCTTGCCGCGCAGGATGATGCGATTGTTGATGTACTCGACGGAGACGTCGGCCAGGTTGATGTCCCGCTGTATCTGCTCGGCGATACTGCTCTCCTCGGCGCGTCCGATCACGACGATCCGGATCTCCTTGCGACCGTCCTTGTCCCAGAAGTAGGCCGACGTCCGGCCGCCGGCGCCGCCCTGGTTGGGAAGAACCAGGATCTCGTCGGGGCTGACGATGACGACGTCGGCGATGTTCTGATTGGTGATCGATACGCGCTTGAGGCCTTCGACTTTGATGATCTTCGATTCGTTCGGGTAGAGGCGCAACACGTCCGGGATCTTCTCACCGTGGTCGTTGACCCGCACTGGAGTGGAGGTGCCTGTCTGATCGAGGGCGATGGCGCCACGGACCTCTTCGGGTGCGGGGGCTGTCAGGGCCGCGGTGGTAGCCGACGAGCTCGAAGCCGCGGGTGCCGCGGCGGGTGCCGGCGCCTCTACCTGGGGCTTGGCCGCGGGCTGCTCTGTCGTCTGGGCCAGCACGAAGGGAGTCGTCGAGCCGCGCTTGGGCTTGCGTGCTCGCGGAGCGGCATCGGCCGGCGCGCAGGCCGAAATCAGGACCAGTAGGGCCATTGTCAGCGCGCTACCTCGTGAAACCATGACGACCTCCGATGGGTGGAAGCGGGTGCTACGTCTCATGAGCGGGGGAGCCTCGTGGTGTGGCTACTGCCTCGGAGAGGGGGCCTGCCCCACGGGGAGCTGGCCCTGGACCGTGGCGGATGGGGCTTGGGGTGCGACGACTGGTGCTGTGCCGGTTGCGCCGGCACCTGCGGCAGCGCTGGTGGTCGGAGGTCGAACTCCGACGGCCTGGACATCCTTAGTCTTGTATCGGATGATTTCGACCATTCGCACAGGGGGCGGTCCGACCTGCTGTGTCGGGGTGGCCTCCGCGGCCGCCGCTTCCTGGCCGGGCTCCGTCTTGAACTGGCCTTCGTGCACCGGCTTGAGCTCCGTGCTGGCCGACTCCGGATGCACGATCTCCAGGGTCAGAGAGCCGTTTTGCGAGGCCATGAGCAGCTTCTCGCCCTCGACGGGAGACAGCTCGAAGGTCACGGACTGGATGTTCTCGATTTGCTGGAAGCCCTGCTCCTTGGCGGGCTCCCCATCCTTGCCCGGTTCCGGTGCCTTCGGCGCCGGCTTGGTTCCGGCCTTCTCGATGATGTGCTTGTCGTTGATCGCCAGGATCTTCTTCTTGGAGAGTACCCGACGCGTGATCATCCCTCCTGTCGTGCGGAAGGTCCCCAGGATGTCGACAGTCGTGCCCGGGCTCACGTAGCCTCCTACGGCGCGATCCGTCTGCATCGGCACGGATACTGCTCGTTTGCCTCTGCCGATGACATAGGCCATCCCGACGTCGGCGCTGGCGGATTCTCCCAAGCGCACTCGCAGGATCTGCTCCTTCTCGAAGATCCTGACCAGCGAGTAGTGGTCCAGCACGTCCTTGACGTTAGTCACGGCGTCGGAGCTCCTGAGACTCGACGGTACCTTGACGACGTCGATCATCTCGGGCTTGATCTGCTTCTGCTTCGGGATCGTCACCTTCGCGACGACGGTCTCGATGAGATCCTCCGGAGGGGCCGGCGGCTTTCCCGCGGCGTCGCCAGGCTGGCCCTGAGTGCCCTCGCCCCCGGTCGGCGGCGGTGCTTCGGGTCCGCCCGTCATCGTGCTCACAAGAAGAATCACGACGAAGATGACGCCTCCGATCATGACTGCGCGTCTGGTCCTGCGATTCACCGATCAGCACCTCCCTGGCCGGTCCTCAAACCGGCGACCGGGACGTTCAGCTTCGAGAGCGCCTCGTAGAGGGTCCGCACCGGCAAGCCCACGACATTGAAGTAGCAGCCCTCGATCTCCTTGACGAAGAGGGAGGCCAGCCCCTGGATGCCGTAGGCGCCTGCCTTGTCGCTGTACTCGCCTGTCGAGAGGTACCAGTCGAGCTCCGGGCCGCTCATCGGCGCGAACTCGACCTCCGTCCTGCAGCTGGAAACGACCTCCAGGCCGTCGCTCGAAGCCAGACAGAGTCCGCTCAGAACTTCGTGTCTGGCCCCCTGCAACCGGCTCAACATCCGGCGCGCGTCCGACACGTTTCCAGGTTTCGACAAAACGATACCATCCTTCACAACGATTGTATCGACACCCAGAAACAGATTCCTTACGTGCGCCGACGCGCCCGCAGGAGCAAACGCCACCCGGCCCGCCTCGGCCTTGCGTCGCGCGTTTTCGCGCACCAGTTGCCCGGGGGCCAGTCCCAGCCGGGCCGCTCGGGGGCCGTCGAGCTCCTCGGCCGCCGGGTCGATCGTCTCGAAAGCGATTCCCAGGGAGCGCAGGATCTCTCGCCGCCGGGGCGAGCTCGACGCCAGGATCAGCTTGACGCTCAGGTCGGCGGAGCCTCCTACTGGGGGACTTCCCTGAAGTGCTTGCGGAAGACCTGCTCCATGAACGTGTCGAGGTTCAGCTCGCTGATGTTGCGGCCGCTGCCCAGCCGCACCGTCAATGAGCGCTTCTCCGCTTCGGCCTTGCCCAGCACGATCATCAGCGGCACTCGCGCCAGCTGGCCCTCGCGAATCTTGTAGCCGATCTTCTCGTTGCGCAGATCTTCCTCGGCTCGGACTCCCAGCTCCCTGAGAGCCTTCGCCACTTCGCGGCCGTACTCGTTCTGATCGCTCGTGACCGTCATCACCAGAGCCTGCACGGGCGCCAGCCAGAGCGGGAACTTGCCTGCGTAGTGCTCGATGAGGATTCCCAGGAATCGCTCGAAGCTGCCGAACGCGGCGCGGTGGATCATGACGGGTCTGTGTTTGGCGTTGTCGCTGCCGACGAACTCCAGGTCGAACCGCTCGGGCATCGAGAAGTCGAGCTGCACCGTCCCGCACTGCCAGGTACGGCCGATGCAGTCCTTGATGTGGAAGTCGATCTTCGGGCCGTAGAACGCGCCGTCGCCTGGGTTGATGGCATGCTCGGGCAGCTCCATCCCGAGATCGGCCTTGACCTTGTCGCGAGCCAGAACCAGCGCCTGCTCCAAGGCGGCCTCCGCCTTGTCCCACATCTCATCGGTGCCGACCCGCTTGGCGGGCCGTGTCGACAGCTCGATGCGGAAGCCGCTGAATCCGAAGGTGCGGTAGGTGCTGAGGATCAGCTCGATCACGCCGAGCACCTCGTCCTGGATCTGATCGGGGGCGCAGTAGATGTGCGCGTCGTCGATGGCGAACGTGCGGACCCGGAACAGCCCGTGCATGACGCCCGAGAGCTCGTGGCGATGGACGCGCCCGGGTTCCATCATCCGGATCGGGAGGTCTCGGTAGGAGTGGCCGCGATTCTTGTAGATCAGGCAGTGGCCGGGACAGTTCATCGGCTTGATGGCGTACCCCTCGCCCTCGATGTCGACGAAATACATGTTCTCCTTGTAGTTGTCCCAGTGGCCGCTGCGGTGCCAGAGCTGCTCGTTCAACACCAGCGGCGTCGTCACCTCCACGTACCCGCGCTTGCGGTGCTCGGCACGCCAGAAGTCGAGCAGTGTCTGATAGAGCAGCGTCCCCTTGGGGTGGAAGAACGGGAAGCCGGGCCCCTCCAGGTGGAAGCTGAAGAGATCCATCTCCTTGCCGATCTTGCGGTGGTCACGCTTGCGGGCCTCTTCCAGGAAGTCGATGTGCGCCTGCAGCTCCTCCTTGGAAGCGAAGGCCGTGCCGTAGACGCGCTGGAGCTGGCGGTTCTTGGCGTCGCCCTTCCAGTAGGCGCCGGCGACGGAGAGCAGCTTGAAGTGCTTCAGGACGCCGGTCCGGGGCAGGTGGGGGCCCCGGCACATGTCGACGAAATCGCCCATTCGGTAGAAGCTGACGGAGGGGTCGCCGAAGCCGTCGATCAGCTCGACCTTGAGCGGCTCTCCTTCCTTTTCCATGAGGGCGCGCGCAGCGTCCCGGGAAAGCTCCTCACGGACTACGGGCGAGTCCTCGGCGATGATCTTTTCCATCTCGCGGGCGATCTTCTCGAGCTCCTCCTCGGTGATTGCCGAGGGGAGCCCGAAGTCGTAGTAGAACCCGTTCTCGATGACGGGGCCGACGCCGAGCGCCGTGCTCGGATAGAGGCGTTTCACGGCGGCGGCCATGATGTGCGTCATCGTGTGGCGGAAGAGCTCCTCGGCGCCTTTCGACTTGAGCGTCACGATCTCCAGGACGCAGTCGGCCGTGAGCGGCCGGGTGACGTCGACGAGCCGCCCGTCAACGCGGGCGCCGATGGCGGCCTTGGCCAGGCCCCTGCCGATGCCGCTGGCGATGTCGAGCGGCGTGCTGCCGGCGGGCGCACAGACGACCTTGCCGTCGGGGAGTGTGACCTGGATGGAGTTGGGTTCGCTCATCTCCGGGGTTCCTTTCCTGATCCGAGTGGATTCGTCCAGAGTGTCCTGGACAGGGCGGCGAAGTCAAACGACGCGATGGAAGCGGTGCTTGCCGAGCTGCACGACCATTCCGCGTGTCAGCGAGATCTGGGCGGCGGCGTCGGAGACGCGCTCGCCGTCGACGCGAACGGCGCCCGCGGCCAGCTGACGCCGGGCGTCGCTCGAGGATATCGCGAAGAGCCGCGAGAGGAGCCGGACGATCCAGATGGTCGGCCCCTCGAGCTCCTCCAGGGCGATCGAGGGCATCTCCGCCGGCATCTCGCGCTTCTGGTGGACACGCGCAAACTCCTCGGCGCCGCGACGGGCGCCGTCTTTGCCGTGGTAGGTCGCCACGATCCGGGCGGCAAGCTCCGCCTTCACCTTCATCGGATGCGCCGACTCTTCTTTCACCTGTCTCCTGAGCTCCTCCACCTGGGCGGCCGTCCTGTCGGTCAGCAGCAGCATGTACTTCCACATGAGCTCGTCGGACACGGACATCAGCTTGCCGTACATGGCTTCTGGGGGCTCGTCGATGGCGACGGTGTTGCCCAGGCTCTTGGACATCTTTTGGACGCCGTCGAGTCCTTCGAGGAGCGGCATCGTCAACACGATTTGCGGGCGTTGGCTCCAGGCTCGCTGCAGGTCGCGGCCCACCAGGAGGTTGAACTTCTGATCGGTGCCGCCGAGCTCCACGTCGGTCTTCATGGCCACGGAGTCGTAGCCCTGCATAAGTGGGTAGAAGAGCTCGTGCACGTGGATGGGGCGGCCGTCGGCGAAGCGCTTCGAGAAGTCGTCGCGTTCCAGCAAGCGGGCCACGGTGTAGCGTGCGCCCAGTCCGATGACGTCGACGAAGCTCATCGGGGCCAGCCAGCTCGAGTTGAAGTCTATGACGGTCCGCTCAGGGTCCAGGATCTTGTGGATCTGGCGAGCGTAGGTCTCGGCGTTGGCGCGGATCTCGTCCTCGGTGAGTTGGCGCCTGGTCTCGGAGCGGCCGGTGGGGTCGCCGATGCGGCCGGTGAAGTCACCGATGAGGAAATGGACCTCGTGCCCCAGCCGCTGCAGCTCCGCCATCTTGTACAGGACGACGGTGTGACCCAGGTGGATGTCGGGCGCGCTCGGATCTGCCCCGAGCTTGATCTTCAGGGGCACGGAGTCCTTGCGCCACTGCTCGAGTCGGGCACGGAGCTCGCCGGTGTCGATGAGATCGACGGACCCCTTGGCGAAGACCGCCAGCTCCTCGTCGATGGTCAGCTCGAAGGCACTGGGGGCTGCCATCGCGATCAGCTCTTCTTCAGCGCGCGCGCCATCGTGACGCCGATATCCGCGGGGCTCTCCGCGACGTGGATTCCGGCTTGCTCCAGGGCGTCCATCTTCTCCTTGGCCGTCCCCTTGCCGCCCGCGATGATGGCGCCTGCGTGGCCCATGCGCCGGCCGGGAGGGGCCGTGCGGCCGGCGATGAAGCCGGCGACGGGCTTTGGAAAGCCGGCCTTCACGAAGGCGGCGGCTTCTTCCTCGGCGCTGCCTCCGATCTCGCCGATCATCACGACGGCCTCGGTGGCGGGATCGTCCTTGAAGAGCTTCAGGATGTCCACGAACTGGCTGCCGGCGACGGGGTCGCCCCCGATGCCGACGCAGGTCGACTGGCCCAGCCCCTGGGCGGTCAGCTGGGCGACGGCTTCGTAAGTAAGTGTGCCGCTGCGACTGATCACGCCGATGGAGCCCTCCCGATGGATGAAGCCGGGCATGATGCCGACCTTGCACTTGCCGGGGGAGATGACGCCCGGGCAATTGGGGCCGATCATGCGCGTGCGGGTGCCGCGAATGTGGTTCTTCACGCGCACCATGTCGAGTGCCGGAATGCCCTCGGTGATGCAGATGACGAGCTCCACGCCCGCGTCGGCAGCCTCGAGCACGGCGTCGGCTGCGAAGGGCGCCGGGACGAAGATGACGCTGGTGTTGGCGCCGGTATCGCGGACGGCGTCGCGCACGGTGTTGAAGATTGGAATGCCGTCGAACTTCTCGCCGGCCTTGCCGGGCGTGACGCCGGCAACGACGTTGGTGCCGTACTCGACAGCCTGGCGGGTGTGGAAGCTGCCTTCGCTGCCGGTGATTCCCTGCACGACCAGGCGGGTGTTGCGATCTACGAGGATGCTCATGTCTTGGGTGTCCTTTTCGACTCGATGGGTCCGCTCACTTGTTTGAAGGCGTCGCCGTCGCCGCGGCGACTGCCTTGCGCGCCGCGTCGGCCAGTCCCTTGGCCTGCTCGATCTTCAGTCCCGAGCCGGCCAGGAGCTTCTCGGCCTCCTCGGCGTTGGTGCCCTCGAGCCGCACCACGACGGGGATGTCGAGCTCGATCTTGCGCGCTGCCTCGATGACGCCGCTGGCCACGCGGTCGCAGCGGACGATGCCGCCGAAGATGTTGATGAGGATGGCCTTCACCTTGGGGTCGGAGCGGATGATGCGGAAGGCGTTCTCGACCGACTTGGCCGAGGCGCCTCCGCCGACGTCGAGGAAGTTGGCTGGTTCCCCCCCCGCCAGCTTGATCAGGTCCATCGTGGCCATCGCCAGGCCGGCGCCGTTCACCATGCAGCCGACGTTGCCGTCGAGCCGGATGTAGTTGAGGCTGTGCTCAGAGGCCTGCACCTCCAGCGCGTCTTCCTCGGCCAGGTCCCGATAGGCGGCGTTATCGCGGTGGCGGTAGAGGCCGTTGTCGTCCAGGTTGAGCTTGCAGTCGAGTGGCAGGACCGTGTTCTGCCTGGTCAAGACCAGCGGGTTGATCTCTGCCAGGCTGGCGTCCTCGCCGATGAAGACGCGCACCAGTGCGCTGACCACGCTGCAGAAGGACCGGACGGCCTCCGGGGGCAGCTCGAGGCGGTAGGCCAGGCTGCGCGCCTGGAAGTCGCAGAGCCCCACGTCCGGAGCGATGTGCTCGCGGAAGATCTTTTCCGGCGTATGCGCGGCGACTTCCTCGATGTCCATGCCGCCGGCGGGGCTGGCCATCAGGACCAGCCGCTCCCGGGCACGGTCCAGCACCACGGCCAGGTAGAGCTCTCGCGCAATCTCGAGCCCCTCCTCGATCAAGAGCGTATGCACCTTGCGTCCGCTGGGGCCGGTCTGCGGCGTGACGAGCGTCATGCCGAGCATCTTCTCGGCCAGCTCCCCGGCCTCGGCGGGGCTGGACGCCAGCTTGATGCCGCCGCCCTTGCCGCGCCCGCCTGCATGGATCTGGGCCTTCACGACGACCTTCGGCGCGCCCAGCTCCTGCGCCACCTTCGCGGCGTCGGCAGGCGTCCGGGCGATGGCGCCTCGAGGGACCGGAAGTCCGTACTTTCTCAAGATCTCCTTGGCCTGGTACTCGTGGATTTTCAAGGGGCTCCTCCGTGTGGTGGGTCAACTCCTGGGGTTGTCCAACTTTTCGATTCGGCCGCGGACCTCCTCCAGCCGGAGACTGGAAGGATTCGCCAGCAGGTAGTCCTTCAGGACTTTCGACGCCTTCTCGGGATTCTTCAGCGCGCCCTCGAAGAGCTCGGCCAGTGTCAGCATCGCCTCGGGTGCGCGAGGGCTGTCGGCGAACTTCTGGAGCAGCAGCTCGTAGGATCGCGCCGAGTCTTCGGGCTTGCCTTGCATGCGGAACGCCCGGCCTTGCAGGTAGAGGAAGTCGGACGCTAGCGCCGGCGGGATCTTCGACGGGTCCACGGCTGCAGCGGCCTGCTCGTAGCGGTCGAGAAGACCCAGCTCCAGGAAGTGCTCGAGCTGAAAGTACGCCCGCAGGAGCGGCTGGTCGTCCTTCGGTACCGGATGGGTCGTCAAGAACAGGATGCTCGCCAGGGCGTCGTTGGCGACGGTCGAAGCCGTGTCCTCCATCGTGATCGAGGTGAAGCGCTCCAGGGCGTCGTCGAAGCGGCCGTCGAGCCGGGCCAGGTATCCCAGGAGAAACACGGAAGGGAGCCGGACGTCGACCCTGGCGTTTTCGGCAAGGGATTCCAGGAGGCGTCTGGCCGAGGTGTAGTCGAGGGTGCCCATCGCCGCGCGGGCCGACGAGAGCATCCACAGGGGGCGGTCGATGGCCGCCGGGTTCGCCGCCACGAGGGACTCGAAGACGATGCGGGCATCGGAGAACCGCCGCAAGTCGTAGAGCAGGATCTCGCCGCGGAGGGATTCGGCGCGCGTCAGGAACGCGGCGATGGCGCCCGCCGACTTGAGTCGATCGAGGCTCGAGAGCGCGTCGGCCTGCTTGCCCCAGGCGCGCAAGGCCGAGGCTTGGGCCAGCAGGGTGTCCCAGAGGTCCGCCTCCCGGGCCACGGCGGTCAGGCGGCCGTAGACTCGCAGGGCCTCTTCCAGGCGGCCGGCCGACTGGAGCTCCAGACCGAAGCCGAGGAGCTCTCGAGGGATCGACTCGAAGGTGTCGCAGAGCCGGTCGACGAGCGCCTGGATCTCGGGGCCGTAGCCGCGGACTCTCAGCACTTCGATGGCGAGGAAGTAGTACTCCGGCAGCCGCGGGGTGGCGGTGACGGCGGCGGTGAGAGTTGCGGCGCAGGCCTTGAAGGCTTCCTCCGAGGTGCCGGCAAGGGCGACCAGGGGGGGCTTGACGGCGTCGAAGCCGCTCGGGGCCAGCTCCAGGTACTCGGCGCAGGCTTGCTGGAAGTTGCCAAGCGCGGCGTGGCCCTCGGCGGCCTCCTTGCGGAACAGGTTCGGGTCGGCCAGCTTCAGCCGGCCCTGCATCAGCACCTCGAGCGCCTCGGTTTTGAAGCCGTGATCGAGGAAGACGCGTGCCAGCCAGGTGTAGGTTTCCGGGGTGTCGCCCTGGGTCGCCAGCAGTCCGCGCCAGGTGGCATGGGCCCGGGGCGTCTCGCCGCGCGCCAGGTAGAGCTCCCCCAGCTTTTCGTAGTAGGGGCCCTTCTTGGCGAGCGCTATGAGCTTTTCGTAGCAGGCAATCTGACTCGGAAGGTCCTTCAGAGCTTTCGACACTTCGGCCAGCCGGAGCAGCGTCTCCTCGACGGGTGCTGCCAGCTCCAGGTACTTCTTGGCCTTGGCAGGGTCCTGTGCGGCGGCAAAGAGCTCGCCCAGGATGCGGGCCCGTCCGACGTCGGCGTCGAAGGCCTTTTCGCGGTCGGCGAGGAAGGAGGTGAGCAGCCCGCTGTCCTTGAGGATGCCGCAGAGCAGGTTCAGATTGCGGGTCGTCGGGTGCTTCTCCAGGAGCTCGATGGCCATTTGGGGGTGGCCGGCCCGCACGTGGGCCAGCGCCAGATCCTTGAGAAAGGGCGAATCAGGCTGGCCGTCTGCCGCGAAAGCGGTTTCCAGCGCGGTCACCAGGGCCGGAAAGTCGCGCATTCGTTCCAGAAGCTCCAGCTCCTTCTGGCGTGCCCGTGCAGCGTGCGCGTTGGCCGGGAACTTTCGAATGAGGTCGCGGAGCACGGCCAGCGCCTCGGAAGAGCGCTCCAGCTGTTGCAGGCAATCGGCCTTGATCAGGAGCAGCTCGGGCGGCGGTGGGGAGACCTGCTCGATGACCTCGAGCGCTTTCTGAAACTTGCCGAGCCTGAAGTAGGCCCGGGCCTCTTCAAGGTTGGCGGCGGCCGGTGCCGCCAGGGCGAGCGCGAAGAGAAGAGCGAGCCAGGCCTTCCCGGCGACTGCAGACCGCTCACGCACGTCGATGCACCCTGGGACTTCTGCGCTCAGGGAGCGCTCAGGGCAGCCGCAGCTGCAGGATGGCGCGCTTCACGGTGTTGGTGAAGTAGTCGATGTTGAACGGCTTGGAGAGGTACTGGAACGCGCCCTTCTTGACGGCCTCCAGCGCCTTCCACTCGTTGCCGGTCCCCGTCAGGATGATCACCAGAAAGTGGCGACCCAGCTTGGGCTCGAGCTTGTTGATCTCGTCGAGCAGCTGCAGGCCGTCCATGTTCGGCATGTTCACGTCGCTGACGACGATCTCGACGGGGTTGGCCTCCAGGATCGAAGGGACCGAGAGGCTGTCGGTGGTGCCGATGGTATTGAAGCCCTCCATCCGGAGCACATCGGTGACGGTCTCCAGGATGAGACTGTCGTCATCGACGATCAGGATGGGATTCTGGTAGTCGGCCATGGCCCTCTTGCCTCTCCCGCGTCGCGGCGGGTCACCGCTAGGGAGTAAAAGGGGCCAGGGCTCCTAGTGCAGCCCAGGCCCCTGCCTTGGTGGTCGGGGCGACTGGATTCGAACCAGCGACCACTTGAACCCCATTCAAGTACGCTACCAGACTGCGCCACGCCCCGACATTTTCAGGATTCAATTCAGCCTGACCATAGTAGCAGAGAGGAGGGGACAAGGCAAGGAGAAGGTGGAAGGTAGAAGATGGAAGGGGCTCCGGGCGGGACGGGGCGTTTTCTGCCCGATCCCGAGCCAAGGTGGTTGCACCAGGTCCGGTAGGCCAGCTGCGGCAAGGTAGCGGGTCGCGTCGGAGGGGCACGCCTGCGGGCTGCCCCCGCACTGGCGGGTCGCCGGCAAGCGCCGGCGATGCCTCAAGTCTGGGCAGGAACCGGCATGCGGATACTGAAGACGGCTCCCCGGCCAGGGACGTCGAGCAGCTCGATCCGGCCGCCATGGGCCTCTACGATCTCCTTGACGATGGCCAGCCCCAGTCCGGTCCCGTGCTTCTTCCCCATGGTGACGAAGGGCTGGAAGACCGTAGCCCGGATCTCCTGGGGAATTCCTGGGCCCGAATCCGAGAGTCGGAGCTCGACTTCGCCACCGTCCTGGCGGCACTCGAAGGCGAAGACGCCGCCGCCGCTCATCACGCTACGGGCGTTGTTGGAGATGTTGAAAACGACCCGCTTCATCTTGTCGATGTCCAGCATCAGCGGGCCCTTGTAATCGAGCTTTCGCTCGAATCGGATGTTGGCGGACTCGAAGTCGTGCTCCAGGATGATCGACACGCCTTCGACGAAGTCGCTGACGTTCACGGCCTGGAAGCGGTAGTTCTTCTCGCCGCTGCAGTACTCGAGAATGTCGCGCGTCATGTTCACGCATCGATCGACTTCTTCGATGATGATGTTGCTGAAGCGGGTCCGCTTCTCCTCCGGGAGCTGGCTCTTCTGCAAGAGCTCGCCCAGCCCCCGGATGATGGCCATCGGGTTCTTGAAGTCGTGGATGATGCTTCCCGCCATCTGCCCGATCGTGACAAGCCGGGTGGCCCGCTGTTTCTCCTCGAGCATGCGCAGGCGGTTGATGGCGGTGGAAACCTGCGTGGCGATCATGTCGACGATCCGCTCGTCCTCGTGGGTGAAATCTCCGCCTTTGCGATTGACCAGCTCCAGCACGCCGATGACCTCGCCGCCCTGGACCAAGGGGGCGGCCACCAGGTTCCGCACCTTCACGCCCAGCGCTTCCCCGAAGCGATCCGCGTGCCGATCCTCGCTTTCGGGCGAGTTGACGGTGATCGGCTGGGCGCTCTTGAAGCACGCGCTGGCAATGCCCTCGTCGGTACCGAGCTCTAGCCCCCGCAGCTTCTCGGCCCGTTGGTCGACGACGTAGCGGAAACAGAGCTTTCCGCCCGCCCCGAGCGGCATCAGGATCGATCCGGCCTCGGCCGTGAGCGCGACGGCGGCTTTCGAGAGCACGCTCGTCATGAACTCGTCCAGGTTGTCCGAGAGGTTGATCTCCTTTTCAACGCTGTAGAGGATGTCGAGCTGGCGGACCTTGTGGCGGATCTCCAGCAGCGCGCGCTCCTTCTCCTGGTAGAGCTGGGCGCTTTCGATGGCGACGGCGGCCTGGGAGCAGAAGATTTGCAGGAGCTCCCGGTCGAGCTCCGTGAAGGCGCCCTCGTGCTTGTTGATGACCTCGAGCGCGCCGACAATCTTGCTCGACAGGTTTCGCAAGGGCAGGCACAGAAGGTTGCGCGTGCGGTAGCCGGTGGCGATGTCGACGTCTCGGTTGAAGCGCGGATCGGCGTAGGCCGATTCGATGTTGACGATCTCGCCCGTGGTGACCGTGTGGCCCACGAGGCCGGCGTTGGAGGGAATCCGGATCTCCTTCTTCTCCTTGAGGGCGACCTTCGACCAGAGCTCGTTGGTGCGTGGGTCGAGAAGGAAAATGCTGCAGCGGTCCGAGTCGGTCACGAAGGTGACCTGTTCTGCGATGTAGAACAAGAGCGCATCGAGGTTGCGCTCCGAGCTCATGACCTTGCTGACGTCGAGGAGCACCGCCATCTTGTCGAGGCGCTCCTTCAGCGAGGAAAGCTCGGCCTCGGACACCCCGGCGGGTGGCGCGGGCTGCGTGATCTCGGAATCGGGCATCGGTGATTCGGTCAGGGATTCAACAGTATCACCGCGCCGAAACCAGTTCAAGCGCCCCGCCGCCGGGATCGGCCGCCCTAGGCAGGCTGTGGTACCTTTGTCAGCCGATGAGCGAGCGGGAAGACCTGCCGCCACAGGGGCGCCCCACGGGGGCGCTCATGTTGTTGCGGCCAAAGTTGCAAATCGCGCGCAATTTCGTCCTGAGCCAGGACTGGAAGAGCGTGGTCCTCTTCGCTGTCATCGCCTTGGCGGTCGCCTTCTGCCTCTACTACGCGGCGTTCCGCCTGCTGACGCGCATCGACGCGGTCACGATCATCGGGCCACTCCTGAAGCGATACCTGCTCTCGATGACGCTATTCAGCCTGCTGCTGATGCTCGTCTTCTCCAATGTGATCGCTTCCCTGTCCACCTTCTACGGCTCTGACGAGCTCGACGTCCTCTTCGCCAGCCCGGTCGCCTACTGGAAGGTCTTCTTCGCCAAGTACGTCGAGACCACGTTTGTCAGCTCATGGATGGTCTTCTCGATGTTGCTGACGCTGTCGCTGGCCTACGGAAGGACCTATCAGTCCCCGGGGTACTTCTACCTGGTCTGCTGGGTGCCGCTCGTGCCCTACTGCATGTTCAGCGCTTCGGCCGGCATCTGCATCTCGCTGTTGCTGGCGCGCGTGCTGCCGGTGCACCAGACGCGCAACATGTTGCGCTTCCTGGGTGCCATCGCCATCGGATTGCTGGTGCTCTTCCTGAGGATGCTTCGCCCCGAGCAGCTGATGCGACCCGAGAAATTCAAGAGCTTCACGAATTTCCTGCTCAGCCTCCACAATCCGCACATCGAGTACTTCCCGAGCGCCTGGACGGCCAACGCGCTGCTGGAGACGATGGGGCTCGACATCTCTCGAGTCTGGGTCGACTCGTTGAAGCTCTTCGGCGGGGCGATCGTCACGTTGCTGCTCACCTGGTGGCTGGCGTCGAAGGTGCACTTCGAGGGCTGGCTCAAATTCCAGGAGTCTGGAGAACGCGGCCGCAAGGGGGGCCTGCAGAGCCTCGGAATCATCGAGCGGCTGCTGGCCAGGCTGCCGGTGGAGTCCCGGGCCCTGGTCGAGAAGGACATCAAGGTCTTCGTGCGCTCGCCCGTGCTCTGGACGCAGTTCTTGCTGATGCTGGTCATCGTGGCGATCTACATCTACAACGTCTACTTGCTCCCGCTCTCGGAGCTGGGCTACATCCACCCGCTCTTCCCCGACCTGCTCTGTTTTCTCAACATCGGCTTCGTCGCCTTCATCATCGTGGCGTGCGCCCTGCGCTTCGGCTACCCGGCAGTCAGCATGGAGGGAACGGTGTTCTACCGGATCCACGCGTCGCCGCTGGCGCTGGAACGTTACCTGCGCATCAAGTTCTGGATGAACTTCGTCCCGCTCCTGGCGATCGCCCTGGTCCTGGTCGTCGTCTCCAATGGGCTCCTGGGAGTGCGGTCCGCAATCTTCTGGCTCTCGCTGGCGGACGCCGTCATCGTGACGCTGGCGGTGTCGGCCATGGCCATCGGGTTCGGGTCCTACTACCGGAACTTCAAAGCCGAGAACTTCGCCCAGATTCCGTCCGGCTTCGGCGGGATGGTCTTCATGGTCGCGTGTATGGCTTTCGTGGTCGTGTTCCTTTGTCTGCAGGCCTACCCGATGTACGTCTACTTCTACGTCTTCGGTCCATTCCTCATCTGGCGGGCCGGGGCGCTGCAGACGGCGGCGCTCATAGGCAGCCTCGTCCTGTCCGTGGCTTTGGGGGTGTTTCTCTGGATCTGGCCGCTCAAGAAGAGCGCCCAGATTCTGAGGTACCTGGAGGAGACCGGTGGCTGAACCTCGAAGCGGCGCCGACCCCGTGATCGCCATCAAGGGGCTGTCCAAGCGCTATGGAAAGACGCTGGCCGTCAGCGAGCTCAATCTCGACGTCCCCCGAGGGGAGCTTTTCGGTTTCCTGGGGCCCAACGGCGCGGGCAAGACGACCACCATCAAGATCCTCAACGGCCTGCTCACGCCGACCTCCGGCCAGGTCCTCATGAAGGGCTTCGACATCCAGAAGGACCCGGTGAGCGTCAAGAAGATTACGGGATACGTCGCCGACAGGCCGTTCCTGTACGACAAGCTGACCGGGATCGAGTTCATGCACTTCATGGGCGGACTGTACGGGCTGGACAAGTCCTACGTGCAGCGGGAAGGGCAACAGTACCTGGAGATGTTCGACCTGCTGGCCGTGGCCGACGAGCTGATCGAGGGTTACTCGCACGGCATGAAGCAGAAACTCGTCATCAGCTCGGTTCTGCTCCACAAGCCCGAGATCTTCGTGGTCGACGAACCGATGGTCGGTCTCGACCCGAAGAGCGCCCGGACGCTGAAGGATCTGTTCCGCTCCCTCTGCAGGAAGGGGGTCACCGTGTTCCTGAGCACGCACACGCTGGCCATCGCCGAAACGCTCTGCGACCGAGTCGGGATCATCCAGGCCGGCCGGTTGCGAGCGCTTGGAAGCGTGGACGATCTGAGGCGCATGTCCGAATCGCCCTCGGGCGATCTCGAGGACATCTTTCTCAAGCTCACCGAGGGCACTGACGAGGTCGTGCCAGAGTAGGGAGAGGGGGCGCGCCGCACGGCCGCTGCGCGGCCTGGTCGGAGTGCGGGAGGGCAGGGGCTGGGGCTGGGGTCATGCTTCGAGTGGATTTCGGGGGGCGTGGCAGGCCAGGCCCACGAAGTCGGCGTGCGCACTACCCCTACTGTCTACTGACTACTCTCCCTCCCACCTTCCGCCTCTTCTTCCCCGCCGCTCCGTCCGATAAGGAAACCGGGTCCGTGTCGATCGCGCGGGCCGTCATGCGCATGTCCATCCGAGCCTTCTTGCTAGCTACCGCGGTGATCGCCGCTCTGACGCCCGCGCTGGCGCTCGCCCAGAGCCGGGAGGCGTTCGGGCGCGGAAGCCTCTCGGAGCGCGACTTTTCGGAGCGGGTGCGCCGGGCGCTTCTGGGTGACCTGGCGGAGACCTTCCCGGATGCGCGGGTGCGCGTTGCGATGGAGGACCGCCGGGTACGCATGAGCGTCGAGGTCGACACGCCCCAGATGAGCGAGCAAGCTGCGCTGGACGTGCTGGAGACCGTGAAGAATCTGGCGGCGTCCAATGTGGAGCTCCACGCGCCCGGGTTCCAGCTCACCAACGATTCCACGTTTGCCGCGCGAGCGGACGGCAAGGTCTTGACGCGTCGCGCGGTGGACCTGGGGGGCCTTCGCGCACGTGCCGTCCCGGCCGCGCGACGGGCCGTTACGCGCCCACCACCGGCCGCGGGGCCGGCCGCGCGCCCCACCGTCCCCGTGCCGGACGCAGCTCCTTCCGAACAGATTTCGGAGTCGAAGGAGGAAGGCGCTCCGCTGGAGTTGCTCGACGAAGTGGCGGGCAGGCCTCGCAAGCAGTCACCCGCGCGCGGCCGGTCGGGCAAGACCGACGGCAAGGTGGTCGATGCTAGGCGCCTGGAGGAGGAAGCGCTGCGCAAGGAGCGGGCAGAGCTCGATGCTCTCAAGGGCGAGGAGCCGGGCCGGCCGTGGGAGCGCATGCAGCTGCCGGCGCCCCAGGTTGCGGCCCCGCCGGAGTACGTGCCGCCGCTGGTCCTGGCGGACCTGATGGAGCTGCCGACTGCTCGGATCGCTCCCAAGCACAAGGTCCTGGCGCACGCCCAGACGCGGTTCCGGGAGCTGGGCCGCGGCCAGTACTCCAATGTCACCAGCGTCTCGCAGCGGGTCCAGGAGTTCGACTTCAGGATCGGCTTGACGAGCCGGCTGGAAGCGCGAGTCCGCCCCTACTACACGACGCTCGATCTCTCCGCTCCGAACACGGGCGGCTTCTCCGCGCTCTCCTCCGAGCAGGGCGCGGCGTCCTTCGGCCTGCGCTACCGTCTTCCCTACTACGAGAAGCTCTTCCACATGGCCGTGGGCGCCAACTTCTCGACCATCCAGGACGCGGATCGCCAGTACTACCTGCCGGACGACTTCGAGAGGCTCAGAGACTTCCACTTCGCCATCTCGCACCCGGGGGGGGAGGCCTCCTCGTGGCACCTGGCGCTCGCCTGGTCGCCGCTGGACGTTCCCGCCGGCTCTCCCGACAACACGCTCTTCAAGGCCGGCGCCGGAGTCGACTACAAGCTCTCCCAGCGGCTGAGGCTGCTAGGCGAGCTGGTCTTCAACCAGCTCGACACCGCTCGAGTTGGGCGATTCGGCACCGTCTCCGACACCGGGCACTTCTCCTTCGATCTCGGAGTCCGCTCGGCGTTCCGTTTCGCCACCATCGACGTCTTCGCCCACCGCCTGTTCACCGACGGCTTTGGCGACTTCGGCCTTGCGATCCGCACGAGCCTGTGAGGGAAGGCTGTAGCGACTAGAGAGAAGGCAAGCCTGGGGCAGGGGCCCTTCGATACGACCGCTGCGCGGTCGGCTCAGACTATATGGAACGGGCGCGGCCCCGTCAGCCCCCTCGGGTCTCGCGCCTCGCCGCTCGAGCCTCACTCCTCGAGCCTCGAGCCCAATGCCCCTGGAACAGTGTCGAAAGAGTTGTCCGCGATCCATCCAAGGGCTTCGCCCTGAACCCCACCAAGGGGTCATCGACCCCTTGGAACTCCTCTGTCAAATGGGTGTCCAGAGGGCCTTTGGCCCTTTGGCGGGGGGTCGGGGGCAGAGCCCCTGAGTGGACCTGGTACAACTCATTCTCGCTTCTCTCATGGGTATTGGCCTCGAGCTTCACCCCTCACCCCTAGAACCGGTACGTCAGATCTCCAGTCAAGATCGTGCTGGCGCTGTCGTTGGTCGAGGCGAGGCTCTCAAAACTGTCCTCTGTGCGGCTGTAGGAGAGGCTGAGTGACTTGGCTGCGCTGAAGTTGTAGGTGGCAGAGCCGCTCAGCTCGCGGCTGACGAAGTCGGCCTGCAGCGCTGTGTCGGGCAGAAGGTGGTCGTGAGAGAAGGCGCCCAGAGATGCGGTGACGAAGAGCTTGTCTCGGACGTAGGTCGCCGTCAACGTGGCGCCGGTCGTGTCGAAGTCCTCGTCGCGCTCCAGGATCAGGTCGGACGCGTCGACGTCGAAGTGTCTCTTGGATTCGAAGGAGGCATCGAGTATGAGGGTGAGCGCCTGGCTCGGCAGATACGTGAGCGAGGGCCGCCAGAGCCGGCGCCGGAAGTTGAAGTTGATGTCGTCGGGAACTTCGAAGACCTTGTCCTCGAGGTCGCGCTCGGCGCGCAGGATCAGCTTCTCCGTCATCCGGTAGTCGACCAGGAAGATCCAGAGCCCGTCGTCGTAGTCGAGGACCTCTCCGGCCAGGTTGCGGTCGTGGCGCTGGCGCACGTAACGCGCCTCGGCGTCGAACCGCCTGGACAGGTTACCCCGCGCCGAGACGTTGAGGGTCTGGCGTCTGAAGTTGCTGGCTGGGTCGCTGTCGAAGTACTGGGCCTCGTTGATGAGGTCGATGGAGTAGGTCCCGGCCATGAACGGGCGTTCCAGGTAGAACTCCGTGTGCTTCGTCCGGCTGTTGAAGTTGAAGGCGCCCTCCCGGTCGAAGGACTTGTTTTCGACGAACCCTCGGACCAGCGCTCGGAGGCGCACCGGGAAGTTGTAGTCGAACGTGAGTTCGGTGGCGTTCAAGTCGTAGTCGTTGGTCAGGCGCTGGGCACTGTTCTTCTGGAGCTCCAGCCGTTGGCGGGCCCGGGCGCGCAGCCGCTCGTCGGGGGTGTAGACGTAGATGGCGTCCAGGAAGTTCTCCGTCTTGAGCGTCCCGGCCTGAAGCACGTTCAGCAAGTCCAGCTCGTTTCGCGGATCTTTCACCGCCCGGTAATCCAGCTGGTATTGTACGAAGGCATCCTGGGTCGTCGGCACCGTGAGGTTGGCCGCCTCGAGGTCGATCTGGGAGTACCCGGTTCGCAGCTGCTGGAGCAGGACGCGTTCGGGAGAAGGGGCGGCTGGCTTGGGCTCGAGGGTCTGACCCGCGGGCGCCACCGCTGCGCCTTCGGCAGCCTCCAGCTCTCGGAGCACCTCGTCCAGAGTCGGGCCACCGGCCTCGGAGGAGCGATTGAGTTTAGCGCGCTCCTCGGCCAGAATCCGGTCGACCTCGGCCTGCACGCCCGGAGTGACGGCCGCCAGAGCCGGGTAGAGGCGCGCGGCGTCCAGGCGGATTGGCAGGATTCCCAGGCAGGTCAGCAGAAGCGCTGCTCCGAGCGCGGCGGGCCTCATCCTCGGGGCTCCACGAGTAGCGACGGCAGGACTCCCTTCCGGCGCAGCAGCGCCGATGACTCCAATTCGATCATCGGCCGGAGCGACCGGTGAGGTGACCGCTTCGGGGCCCTCAGGGACGGGCGGCATCGAGGCCGTCCTCGACGCTCAGTACACCTCTTCGAGAGGCCGGCGGCGAACGTAGGCGCCGTGGCCCGGCCCGACGCGGAACTCCTCCCCCAGGCATACGACCTTTCCGCGCACGATCGTGGCGGTCACCAGGCCCCGGAGGCTCACTGCCTCGTACGGGGACCAGCCGGCCGCGGTGCCGAGCCCGGCAGCGGTGACGGTCCAGTCCCGCTCGGGGTCGAGCAGCGCGATGTCGGCGTCGCTCCCGACCTGCAGGATGCCCTTCGTCGGGAAGAGACCGGCAACCATCGCCGGCTGCGTGGCCAGAACCAGTGACAGCCGGGACATCGTCAGCCGGCCGCGGCGGACGCCCTCGCTGAAAAGCAGCGGGAGCAGCAGCTCCAGACCGGGCAGGCCGGTCTCCAACTCCAGCACGTCCTTGCCCGCGGGGAGCTCCCGGGGGCGCGCGCGGTGGCCGCTCGACACGAGCTCGAGCTCGCCGCAGGCCAAGGCGTGCCAGAGCGTCTCGCACTCGGACGGGTCCCGCAACGGTGGAGAGGTGGCCAGCTCGGGTCTGGCCTCGCCCAGCAACCCGCGGAGCAGGTAGTGCGGCGAGGTTTCCCCCGTGACGCTGACTCCCCGGCCCCGCGCCTCGGCCAGAGCCGCGGCCGCGTCTCGCCCGCTGATAGGTCCGGCGATCAGGTTCCCCGAGACCATCTCGGCCAGCGCCGCCACTCGCCGCACCCCCTCGGCCTCGGCTGCCGGCGAGAACACGTCGCCCAGCTTTCGTGCATCCGCCAGCCCGTTCTGCCTCAATTGCGCCGCGACCGCGGCGGCGACCCCGGCATTGCCGGGTCGGGCGATCACGGTCGCCCCGAACTTCGCGGTCTCGTGTAGCAGGTCGTGGAGCGCCCCGTCCTCGAAGGCTGCAGCCGGCCCGCATCCGGGCGCCATCTGGACTTCGAAAGTCGTGATCCCCTCGTTCACCAGGTCGCGGATCTCGCGACGGACGGCTTCGGTCCAGATGCTCGGGGCGGCGTGCAGTGCGTAGTCGACCAGCGCCTTGTCCGCGGCTTCCGCGCGCCTGGCCTCGACCGACTCCAAAATTGTCTTCCCGGCAGCCTGGGTCGCGCAGTCGACGATGCAGGTCACGCCGCCACGGGCCGCTGCACGGGTCCCCGACTCGAAATCGTCCGCTGCTCCGCCCCCCAGGTGCGTGTGGAGGTCGATGACCCCGGGGAGGACGTAGAGGCCGTTGGCGTCGAGCACCTCCGCGTCGCCCGGATCGAGCTTTTCGGCGATCTGGACGATGCGGCCGCCTTCGATGCCCAAGTCGGCCTCGTAGTGGGAAACCGGGCCGACCAGCACGCCGTTCTTGATGACGAGTTCCATCACTTGCGGATCTTCACCAGGGTCAGGTCGTCGAACCAGCTCGTCGCCCCTCTGGGGAAGCTTCCAGTGGCGACGACTCTGACGTACCTCGCCGTGGGTGGCAAAGAGAAATTGTTGCCGCTCGAGAAGATCACGCCCTGGTAGCGGCTCCAGGTGCCGGGCACGAAGACTTTCCAGGCCGCTGGGAAGTCCGTGCGCAGCTCCTTCTTCTTTGCGTCGTAGTAGCGGAGCCCCAGGGAGAGCCGGACTCGCGGGTCGCCTGAGCGCAGGTGTCCGGAGAGCAGGTAGTCCTGCTCCGGATCGAGAGCGGCCATCGGTCCCGAGGCCTCGGCCGGTCCACCCTCCTGGGGGGGCGAAAGCCGCAGACAACGCTCCCCGGAGGCGGCGTTTCCCTCGACAGCGGTGGCCGTGCCCGCGGTGATGAGCCAGCCGCCTGGGAGCTTGCCCGGGGTGGCGCGCAGCTCGAAGTCTCCGTCCTCGATGAGGTTTCCGCGGATGACGGGCTGGCTGGTGTAGACCTTGCCCCCCGGCTCGGTGCCCGGCTCGGCGAGCTTCGACCCGGCCAGATGCAACTGCGACAGGTCGATGGCCAGCCGTTCGAGCTTGAAGTCGTAGCTGATTTGCGTGGGTTTGCCAGGTGAGACGCCCAGTTCGGAGAGCTTCTGCTGCGAGAGCTGGATGCGTCTGGGAGTGGGCGGGTGCGTATTGAAGATGCTGGCGACGCCGCCGGCTTTGGCCTCGTCCTTGTCGATGGTCGACATCTTCTCGAGGAAGCGGACCATGCCGTTGGGATCGTAGCCGGCGTTTCGCATGTAGGTCATGCCGACGTTGTCGGACTCGAGCTCCTGCTTCTGGCCGTAAGGGAGGATGGGGAGCTGCGAGAGGGCCTGCCCGGTGAGAAAGGCGTCGCTGCCCGAGCGGATTGTGGCCAGGGCCATCAGAAAGCTCGAGATCATCTGGCGCTTGGCGCGCTTTTCGATGTGGTTGAGGCGGACGTGCGCGATTTCGTGGGCGATGACGCCGGCGAGCTCGTCGTCGGATTCCACGAACTCCAGCAGGCCGGTGGTGACATAGAGTTTCTCGCCCGGGGTGGCGAACGCGTTCACGATGTCCCACTCGAGGATGGTGATGGAGCTGCCGCGGCGGCGCTTGTCAGTGCGGTTGCTCTCGTCCTCGGGGATGTTCTTCTCCTCGCGCCGGTCGCGCTCGCGCTGTTCCTCGTCGGAGAGCTGGGGCATGACGGGGAGATTTGCGGCGCTGGCGATGCGGGTGAAGATTGAGGAGACCCAGTGCCGGGCGTCGGGGTTCTTGTAGATAGGGATGCGAGGTGGGCCGCCGTAGTAGTTCCGGGGCAACGGAGCGTGGACCTCGAACTCGTGCGGCAGCCGGCCCGAGTTGACGTAGGGCGGGCGCGCCGATGCGGGCTCGAGCCCGAGCCCGGCCAGCACCGTCCCGAACAGGAGGACGGTTTCGAGCAGCCGCGAATGCCTACGGGTACGCATGGTGCTTACGGTCCGGAGCCGACAATGCTACCACGTGGCGAGGCACTGCGCAGCACGGTCGAACCTGGCGGGGGGCAGGAAGGCGCGTCTTGATCGCGAAGAGGGCGCCCGCTACTCTGGCCGCGTGTTCGGACCCGCAAGGCACGAGGGGCGCGCGCTGTGACGGCTCGACGGGCGGGTGGCAGTTCGAGCGGCCTGACGACCGTGGTGGCGCTGGCGCTTGCCTGGCTTTTCGTGAGCACGCTCTGGATCGTGGCGACCGACCAGGCGCAGTACCAGTGGGACTTCAACACCTACTTCCTGGCCGGGAAGGCCTTCTCGGCGGGCGACGATCCCTACCTGCTCGCAAGTCTCCAGAAGCAGGCTTCGCAGCCGATTGACAAGCCGTTCCTCTATCCGCCACTGACGTTGCACTTCTTCGCGGCACTGGCGTCGATGCCCCGGGAGGCCGCCTACACGCTCTGGCTGCTCGCAAAGCTGGCGATGCTGGCCGGACTTCTCTGGATCTGGCACCGCGACCTGGTGGACTTGCGACCAGCCGTGCTGACGGTGCCGTTCATGGTGCTCGCCTTCAACTCGACACTGCTCTGGGACCTGGAGGCGGGCAACGTCGCCATCTTCGAGCAGTTCATCCTCTGGTGCGGCTTCGCGGCGCTGTTCCGGGGGAGAAACTGGGAGTTTGCGATCTGCGTCGCCCTGGCCGCGCAGTTCAAGTTGCTGCCGCAGGTACTCTCCGTTGCCCTCTTGCTCGTGGCGCCGGCTCGCGGGTTGAAGCCGTTCCTGGCGAGCTGGGCAGTCTTCGGCTCTTCGCTCGCCCTCGGGGCGCTGATGCACCCGGCGTTGACGGCGGAGTTTTTCCAGGCGGCCGCAGCGGTCGACGAGCGGGGGCACCACACGCCGTGTCTGCTCTCGCTCATCCGGGACATCTTCGATCACGCCCGCGGCTCTGCAGCTGGCACTCCCTCGAAGACCGCCCTGGTCGTGTACGGTCTGTTCGCTCTGGCCATCTGCTGGCGGACGGCGGAGGTCGTGCTGCGCCGGCACGTGCAGGAGCGGCCGCTGCCTCCCAGGTTCATCGCGGCACTCCTCTGCATCGGTTTCGCCGTGGCGGCGCCGCGCTTCAAGAGCTACGCGTACGTCCAGTTGCTGGGCCCTGCCCTCTACGTGCTGACCTTGCCGGTTGGAGCGCCTCTGGTGGACCTGGCCCTGATCTGTGCCGTTTTCCCGGGCATCTACAACCCCATGCCCGCGCACTTCATGCTCGAAGTGTTTCACGACTACTTCCCCTGGCTTGCAGCCGTGGTCCTCTGGCTACGCGCTGTCGGCTTTGCCCGCACGAGCGAGCCGCAGGGCGGTCGCGCGGCGTCCGACGCGGGTGAGCTCCAGGGCGCCTGAGCTGGCCCTGGTGGCGGTCTCACCTGCCGCGCAGCCGCCGGAGAAGGTCGTCGGCCCGCGCGTAGAGGGCGTAGAACCACGCCGCGGCCTGCCCGCGGTGGCGCAGGAGGTAGCGACGCCGTGAGGCCCGCCAGTCTGCGAGGCGATCGCGGCCCGTGGCGCCATAGGAAGCTCCGCCCGGGTGGCGGTAAGCGGCCCCGCGCACGACGCGGATCGGCAAGCCGGCCAGTGCCAGCCGGCGGCAGAGGTCGACATCCTCCAGGTACATGAAGTAGCCCTCGTCGAACCCGCCGGCTTCGACGAAATCTCGGCGCGGCACCAGCATCAGGCTTCCGGCGATCCATTCAGTCTCGATGCACCCGTCGAGTCCTTCGACTCCGGTAGGACCGTGCGCCCGCGGTCCGCCGGTGCTCACCCCGCCGAGCACGGCGGGGCCAAGGGAGGCAGCTTTCGCCAGCCGATCGAGTGTCTCCGGGGAGAGCGTGACGTCCGGATTGGCGAACAGCAGCCAGTCGGCTTCGGAAGCGCGAGCTCCGTGGTTTGCGGCAGCTCCGAAGCCCCGGTTCTGAGTGAGCAAGGTGAGCCGCGCGCGGTCTTCCAGCCCTGCGAGCTCGCGACCCGGATCTCCCGGCGAGCCGCTGTCGAGCACGTGGATCGTGGCCCCGCACAGCCTCGCCCAGCCTTCGATCGACTCGACCAACGCCAGCGTCAGCGGCGCCGTCCCGTGGTTCACCACGATCACCTCGACCCGGATCACGGCTGCAGCATACCCGGTCCGCTGCCGGGGCGAGCGAAGAGCTCCAAGGCGCTCCCGCACCGCCCGATCGGCTTGACGGGCTCCTAGGCTCCTGCTATCTTCCCTGCCTCCGGAGGTCGATTCGCGTGTCTGCCAAGCCGAGGGTCCTGATAGTCGACGACAGCGGTTTCATGCGCCTGGCGCTGAGACAGATCCTGTCGAAGAACGGCTTCGACGTCATCGGCGAAGCCGCTGACGGAGTGCTTGCGGTCGACTTCTGCCGCCAGAGCCGGCCCGACCTGGTCACGATGGACATCCTGATGCCCAACATGGACGGGCTCGAGGCGCTTCGCCAGATCAAGACCATCGACTCCAGCATCAAGGTCATCGTCGTCAGCGCGATGGGGCAGCGCAAGAACGTGATGGACGCGCTGTCGCTCGGGGCCGAGAACTTCATCGTCAAGCCATTCGACGAGGTGAAGATCACTCGGGTCCTGAGCGCGCTGGAGTTCGGCGCGGGGTTGAAGCCGTAGATTCCCGACGGATGTCGACGCGCGAACGAGCCGGCTTCACCCTCATGGAGCTGCTCTTGGCCCTGGCTTTGCTTCTGTTGCTCGTCGGGTTCCTGGCGATGGAGTACGGCGCGGTCAAGGAGCGCCGCTCGAGCGGCATTGCGGTGGCGGAGGTGCACGGAATTCGCGACGCCATCGAGGCCGAACGGCTGGTCACACCAGGGCCGGACCGGCTTCCGACCGACCTGGCGACCGTGCCCGCGCTCCGCGGGCAGAGCCTCGTCGACCCGTGGGGACAGCCGTATGCTGTCTCGGGTCCTCGGCTGCTCGTCTACTCCTCGGGGCCAGACGGCGTTGCCGAGACCTCCGACGATCTCACGGCACCGCTCGCTCCGCTGGCCCCCCGGCGTCCCCGCCGGTGAGCGGCTTCAGGCCGCCAGCGCCCCGCGATCCTCCGACGCGGCCTCGTCGATCAGGCGAGCCATTTCCTGGTTGGAGTTGACGGTGCCGACCTGCTTACGCAGCTGCGCGGCGCCCGGGTGGCCGGTGAAGTACTTCACCAGGTGTCCCTTCAGGCCTCGGTAGCAGTGTTCGTCGCCGCTGTAGAACTCGAGTGCCCTCCGGAAGTGCCGGGCTGCCCCGGCAACTTTTTCCTGCCAGGTCGGCTCGGGGTCGATGGTGCCTGTGCGGAAGTAGCTCTTGATCCGGCTGAAGATCCACGGATTGCCGAGCGCGCCCCGGGCGATGCCGACGCCGTCGCAACCCGTCTCCCGGAACATCCGCAGCGCTGCTTCCGGGCTGTTCACGTCGCCGTTGCCAATGACGGGGACGGGGCTGGCGTCCTTGACGCGGGCCAGGACTTCGAGGTCGGCCTTGCCTTCGTAGAGCTGCTTGCTGGTGCGGCCGTGGACGTGAACGTAGGCGCAGCCGGCGGCTCCGGCCGCCTGGGCCACGTCGGGGGCGACGATGCACTTGGAATCCCACCCGGTCCGCATCTTGATCGACACCGGCAGCCGCACGGCCCGGACGATGCGCTCCAGCATCCGGAGCACCGCGTCGACGTCCCGTAACAGCGCTGCACCCGCGCCAGGGCCCGTGATCTTCGGCATCGGACAGCCCATGTTGACGTCGATTCCGTCGGCCTCGCCCAGGCTCTCGATGTAGGCCGCGGCATCCGCCATCTCCCCGGCGTCGCACCCGAAAATCTGCCAGACGACCGGCCTCTCCCCGGGGAAGCTTCGCAGCATCTGGAGCGTCTTGGCGTTCCGGTGACACACGGCCTTGGCGCTCACCATCTCGGCGACCACGACGTCGGCTCCGCCTTCATGGCAAAGCGCCCGGAACGGCGGGTCGGTGAAACCGGCCATGGGAGCCAAAACGAGCGGCTTCTGACCGTCGTGAAACATTTGACTCGTTCGCTCGTATGAAATCATGGCCGCACCAGAGGGCCGGTTACCCCACATAGCAAAGATGGAGGAGGAGTCATGAGGTACGGAGTCATCGGACTGGCGATTCTAGCCGCTCTCGCTTGCAGTGTCAATCTGCAGGCCCAGAGCGCTCAGTCGACGTCCGCCACCACCCGGGCCAGCCTGCTCGGAGGCTCGGCCGCCCTTCCACCCCAGCCTGGTCCGCCCCCCAACGCCAGCGCCGAGTTCCTCATCGCAGAGGGCAACGCGCTGCTCGCCGCCGGTTACATCGAAGCGGCGCTCCAGGATTTCCAGAAGGCCATCAACCTCGCGCCGGACAGCTCGCCCACGGTCAGCAAGGGCTGGCTGGGCCTCGCCAAGGGCTACATGGCCAAGGGCAACACGGAGCTGGCCAAGACTTGCATGGAGGAAGTCCTCTCCCGCAACAACGACCCCGACTCCGTCGCCGCCGCGCGCTCGAGTTACCTGGAGCTCAAGAGCCGGGCCGACCTTGCGCTGAGCCAGGCCCAGCAGGCCGTGATGTATTTCCAGTGGCGCTACCACAGCACGCCGTTCTTCAGCTTCATCACCAAGTTCTTCGCCTGGCGAGACCTGAAGAACGCCGAGAAGCAGCTGGCTCAGGCCCAGCAGCTCTCCGACGGCTTCAATCCCAGGTACCTCATCCCGCCCGTCGGTAGCGGCGGCGGCGCCCGGGCCTCGGAGACCTACTCGCTCACCCCCGCGGAGCTCGAGCGGTTGCTGCAACGCATCCCGACCGAGGGCTCAGTCGGGGCCGGCACGGTCGTCACGGGCGTCCACACGCCGGCCCCCTCGGAAACCGCTGCGGCCTCCGTGCCCGCGCCAGCTCCCGCAGTCGCCACGACACCGGATCCTCGGGCCTCCACCACCGGTGGGAACTCGACGCAGCCGACCGCGACCGTCGCAGCGACCCAGCCATCCTCCACGGCTGCCCCTGCCGATGACCTCAAGGCCAAGCGAGAGGCCTACCTGACGGCATACAAGAACCTGCAAGCGGCCGTCGGCGCCAAGGACAACGCGGCCATCCAGGCAGCCACGAAGGCCTTCCAGGAAGCGATGAAGGCCTACGAGGCAGCTCGCCGCCGGGCCGAATCGGCCCAGTAATCCTAGAGCATCCAGTCGAGCTCGAAGCCCCGGCCTTGCGCCGGGGCTTCAGTTCGGTGTGCCGCCCCGCGCCGGGGCGGTGCTCAGGCGGCCGGGATGCGGAACTTGACCAGGCACCCCTTGCCGGGCTTGCTCTTGATCTCGACGCGACCCTTCATCTGGCCGACGTAGCGCTGCACGATCGCCAGTCCCAGCCCCAGCCCGTTCTTGCAGCCGCTCACTCCGGGCGCGGTCACGTCACCGATGCCCTCCTTGAGCCCCGGGCCGCTGTCGAGGATGCTGATCTCGGCGAAGTCGCGTCCGCCCTCGCCCATTCGCTTCGTCGTGAACCCGAGCCTCCCCCCGGGCGGCAGGAAGCAGAAGCTGTTTACCACGACCTGCTCCAGGCACTCCAGCAGCCGCTTGCCGTCCGCGGCGCCGGCCAGGGGTTGGGGGTCGAGCGAGGTCGTCAGCGTGATGGCGTCGATGGCGACCGCATTTCCGGAAACCAGCCGGGCCCGCTCTGCAAGGTCGGCGAGCCGGGTCAGCAGCTTCTCTTTGAGCAGCGAGTTGACGTCCACTTTCTCCGCGTGCGACGGCGCCGTGTCCGAGAAGGACTTGAGGTTCTCCAGGAAGATCCCCAGGAGCGAGGCATTCTCCCGGGCAGCGGCTGACTCCTGCGCGCCCGAGCGCGAGTCCAGCGCCCGCAGCACGTCGGCTGCCAGTGACGCGGCGAGCGTCAGGGGGCGATGAAAGTCGACCAGATTGGTCACGCGGGAGAGCCTCTCGAGGTGATCGATGAGCTCGCTCACCTGTGGAGAGGTCGGGGTCTGGGCGACGGGCGCTCCTGCCTCCGCCGGCCCCCCCGGCGCCGCTTCGCCGGTCGAGACTTCGAGCTGCCCGGCCGCCGCCGTCTCTTCGGGCTGCGGCTGGGCGGACATTGTCAGACGCTTCACCTCATCGAGCGACGTGATACCGCGTAGCGCCTTGACCAGTGCGGATTCGCGCAGCGTCAGCATCCCCTCCTGGAGCGCCGTCTGGTAGAGGGCGAAGTTCCCAGCGCCCGCGATGATCTTCTCCCGGAACGATTCGGTGAAGAAGAGCACCTCGTGGATGCCCATCCGACCCCTGTAACCCTCGTTGCACTCGTTGCAGCCCTTGGGCTCGAACATCGGCAGCGCCGACGCGTCGGCGGCGTGCCCCGCGAGCGCCAGGAGCCTGGGTGAAAGCCCCCACTGGAGCAGCTCCTCCCGCGGCGTCGTGACGGCAACTCGGCACTGCGTGCAGACCTTGCGGATCAGCCGCTGGGCCAGGATGACCCGCACGGCCGAGGCGATGACGAACCGGTCGATCCCCATCGTGATCAGTCGGTCGATGGTCCCCACCGCGTCATTGGTGTGCAGCGTCGAGAGCACCAGGTGACCCGTCATGGCGGCCTTGAAGGCGATGGAGGCGCTGTCGAGGTCGCGGATCTCGCCCAGCAGGATGATGTCGGGGTCCTGGCGCAGGAAGGAGCGGAGCACTGCGCTGAAGGTGAGGCCGATCTCGGGTTTGATCGCAACCTGCGTGATCCCGTGTACCGAGTACTCCACCGGGTCCTCCGCGGTGTGGATGTTGACCTTGGGATCGAGCAGCTCGTGCAAGGCGCTGTAGAGGGTGGTGCTCTTGCCGCTGCCGGTCGGGCCCGTGACGAGCACGATGCCGTTTGGGGCGTGGATGCCGGCCCGCAGGTCCGTCAGCGCCTTCTCTTCGAGACCCAACTCATCCATCGACACCTGGGAGCGGCTCTGGTCCAGCAGCCGGATCACGATCTTCTCGCCCCAGACGATGGGGCAGATGGAAACACGGAAGTCGATGACCTTGTTGTCGACGCGCATCCGGAACTTGCCGTCCTGAGGCATGCGGATCTCGGCGATGTCGAGGTTGCACATCACCTTGATGCGGCTGCAGATGGCGGGCGCGGCCTCGATCGGCGGCTTCATCACGTCCGAGAGGACACCGTCGATGCGGAAGCGTATGCGCAGCTCCGTCTCGGCAGGGTCGAAGTGGATGTCGCTGGCGCCCTTCTGGACGGCCAACCCGATGATCTTGTTGATCAGGTTGACGATCGGCGTCGCTTCCTCGGTGAATCCGGTGTCCGAGGCGGCGGGCCCGCCCGCGGAAGTGGTGTCGAGCATGCTGAGCAGCTCGTCCTCTTCTCCCAGGAAGTTCTTGACCGCGGCGTCGTAGTCCGACTTGGTAATGATGACCGGCAGGACCGTGAAGCTGGTGATGTTCTGGATGTCGTCGAGCGCGAGCACGTTGAGCGGATCGACGATCGCCACGGTCAGCATCCGGCCTTCGAGACGGAAGGGGATCAGCTGGTTCTTGAGGCAGAGCCGCTTGGGGACCCTGCCGAAGATCGTGACGTCGGGCGGGGTCTTGGCCAGATTCACGTAAGGGAGCGCGAGCTGCTTGGAGAGCGCCATCGCGATGTCGCGCTCCTTGACGGTGCCCATCTCCACCAGCGCCTCTCCCAGGCGTTGTTTGTGGGCCCGCGAATGGTCCAGGGCTGCCTTGAGCTGGTCGGCCGTGATCGTCTTCTGCTCGACCAGGATGTCGCCCAGACGCAGCTTCTTGGCCTTGGCGGCCTGCTTCTTGATGTCGGCCGAGTGGCGGAGCATCGCCTCGCTCAGGACCTGCTCGGTTACGAAGCCCTTTGCCACCAGCGCCGTGCCGAGGAGGAGGTTCTTCTCGGAGGCGAAGGCGACGGCTTCGGCGAGCTGCTCGGCGGAAAGGAAACCCTCGTCGACCAGCAGCTCGCCCAGACGCTTTCGTCTGGGGCCGTCGTCCCGAGGAGGCAGCTGGATGGTGCCCGTGGGGAGGACGTCGGCGGGTACCGCGGTGCGGGCGGCGAAGGCGACCGCGGGGGGAGGCTCCGCGGGGGCCAGGGTTGCAGCCGCCGGGGGGGCTTCCGGGGCGGCCTGGGCAGCGGCCTGGGGCTCTGGGCGAATCAGCTTGGCCAGTTCGGCGGGCTTGACGAGATTGAGCTTGAAGAGGCTGGCCTGGAACGACACGTTTTCGGCAGCGGCGAACTCGAGCGCCTTGCGGACGTCGGCAGCGGCGACGATGCCGCTTTCGAGCAGGGAACGCGCCATTCGCTTCTCCGAGTTGGAGAGGCTGTACGCGGCTCCGGGGAGCGCCTCCTTGGTGGCTGACATGTCTTCAGGGATGCGAGATCCGCTCGCGGATCTTAACACCCGCGCCGGGGACCCGCAACGCGCTCCCGGTTCCGGGCGCGCACCCGGGCTGCCCGGCGGTCGTCCAAATCAGCTCAAGCTGTGGCCGGGTCTTGTCGATGATCCTGGAGGAAGCCGGATGGCTGCTCGTCCGGCGAGGTGCGAGGTTCACCGACGATGACGCTTCTGACAGTGAAAGAGCTGATGGCTCTCTTGAGGGTCAAACGCAGCACGCTCTATGCGCTGCGGGAGCAGGGACTGCCGGCAATCCGGATCGGACGGTCCATTCGATTCGATCGGGACGAGGTCGTGGCCTGGGTCAGGAGCCAGCGTTTGGCCCCCGGTGAGAAGTTGAACCTCGGGGAGGAGGCGCGACCAGCGACTGAGCTGCCCGGCCGCCGGCTAGCGGCATCGGGCACTGCGTCGGGCAGCCGGGCGGGGACGCTTCCGCTGTCGCGGGCGGCCTCGAGGTACTGATGGAGCTGCTGGCGACGGCGCTGCAGCCGTACAACGCTCTGCCGACCGAAACGGTCTTTTCAATTCTCTTGCTTGTCGTGATCGCCGGGGCCGGTATCATTTTCTCCGTCCGGGAGATAGTCTCACGGGGGCTCTGGAACCAGCGTTTCCAGGAGAACAGCCGGCTGAGGCTGGGCCACGTCATCCGCAGCGCCGCGCGGAGCCGACAGCCCGCCTTCCAGCGCTTGCGGCGTAACCCGACGAGCTGAGGCGCGCCCGCCTGCGAAGCGAGGCGTATCCGAAGTAAGCGAGCAGCACCGCTGCCGCCTGGCCTGCCTCGGAGCTGGCGCCGGCCGGTGGGCCGCCTCGAGCGGGCGGGGGCACCGAGGCCCAGAGGTCGAGTGTCGCGGCGACGCTCTCGCGCAGGCGGACCCGGGTGAGCTCCGTCACGGGAGCCAGACCCTTTCCAGACAGATAGGCGTGCTCGATGGGCTCGTAGCCGGCGTGGGCCGCGCGGGCGAGCGCCTCGAGCGCGCTTCGCACGTCGGCCGGAGGAGCTGCAGACCGGGCCGTCACTGGGCCGAACTCGTCGAGCAGGCGTTCGACTTCCTTCTCGTAGCGCGCGTGATAGCGGTCTTCGAATGGGCGGCCGGGCCCTCCGTCGGTGTGGAGCGGTTGCGAGAGATCGGCGGCGATGTGGCAGAGGCGTCCGAGCTCGAAGGCCAGCTCGGCTCCGGCGGCAGGCGACTCCTTGCCGAGGCGCCAGATCATCGCCGCGGCCCTGCGGGGAGCCTCGCCGAAGTGAGCGCCGCCCTCGGTGGGAACGACGTGCCAGACGTGGGCTTGCGGCGGGATATGGCCCCGGCCGCGCCGGTCGGGCGCGGTTGCTCCGTTCAGCAGGACCTCCCGATTGGCTAGGGCGACGCGGCCGACTGGTCCTGGGGCCAGCTCGGCGGCGCGAGCTGCGATCCAGCGGTGCGTGCGCGCCGACCAGGCGGCGGCGTCCGGGCTGGAGACGGCCAGAAGCCAGAAGAGCCAGAAGAGCGCGCGTGTCATGCGGGGAGTCTTACCCGCCGCAGACGGGGGGGCGCACCACCAATGTGGTGAAACGGTGTGAAATGACCCGCGCCAGGAGCTAGTACTTCAGCCGGATCTTCTGCTTCTGGGTGTCGGCGACGGGCGTGACCGCTGTGCGCGACGCAGCGTCGTCGAACTGGGTCCCGCGACCGCGGTCCTCGTGATCGTAGAACTGGATGAATCCGCGCTCCAGCAGGATGTTGATGAGGTTCTCGATCTTCTTGAACCGGTAGGTGTCCTGGGGCAGCTTGTATCCCAGCTCCGTGTACTTGTTCTCCTCGATGAAGAAGAAGAACTGGATGATGTTCATGCTGCCTTCGGGCGCGTCGCGGTTCTTATCGATGTAGAGGTTGATGATGTCGATCTTGGGCAGCCGCTGCGAATCCCGCTTCATCGCCTCGGCCTTGTGCTTGAGCTGCTCGTAGAGCTCGTTGGTGTCGCCCCAGTCCTTGCCGAGAATCATCGCCACGTCCAGGTCGTACTCGATGTCGCCCGAGCCCTTGCAGTGCAGCATCGTGGGGCGCTCTGCGCCTGGAGTGGCGTCGATGACGCAGCCCTCCTTGCTCAGGGAGCTGATCGCGATGATGGGGCAGTTGAGCTCGATGGCGAGCTGCTTGAGGCTTGTGGAGATCTCCTCGACTTTGAACTTTTCGTTGTCGTAGTTCCTGGCCAGCGGCATCTTCTGGATGTAGTCGATGAAGATGACGATGTTGGACGTGTCGAACTCGCTCATCACGTTGTAGGCGTGCCCGCGGATGCGCTCGATCGTCTCGTCCTTGGTGCTCTCCACGATGAAGAGGCTGTCCTGGTACTGCGCCATCTTCTTGAGGCCGTCGGCCAGCTTCGCCTTCTTCACGGGGTCGTTCAAGATGCGCTTGCGCTGCAGCGTCCCCGGGTTGATGTAGCTCTCCTTGGATAGGAGCCGGTAGGTGAGGTTCTTCTTCGTCTGCTCGAAGGTGAAGAAGAGCACGGGGATGCGGTTCTCGCGGGCGCAGTAGGTGGCGATGTCGAGGACCAGGTTCGTCTTGCCGCGGCGGGGCGCGCCGGCCAGGCCGTAGAGGAAACCCTTGCGCAGGCCCGAGAGCGTCTCGTTGAGGATGTTGAACGGCTTGATGCTGAACCCGATGATGTCCTTGTCGCCGTGCGCTTCGCGATACTCGAAGTCGTGGAGGATGTCCTCCATCTCCATCCGCACCACGTTGATGCGCTTGCTGACCGAAAGCTTCTGGATCGTGTGGAGCTTGTCGATGGAAGCGGCAATGAACTGGTCGATCTCCTCGCGGCTGGGCGACTTATCCCAGTTGGTGAAGCGGAAGACCTCCTCGCCGATCTCCTTCAAGCGCCTGAGCGAGAAGCGGCTCTTGACGAGCCCGACGTAGCTCATCAGCTGCTCCAGAGTGGGGACGGGGACCTCGACGACCTTCTCGTAGAACTGATCCAGCGCCACGGTCATCAGGCCGTTGGCTTTGAGCTTGGTGCGGACGAGGAGCTTGTCCCAGGACTCGTTCTTGGGCTCCGAGTCGTGCAGCGAGGCGATGGCCTTGGCCAGCTTCTGCGCCGGCAAGAGGTCCAGCATCTCGGGGATGAAGCCCTGCTCGACGGCTTTGACGAGCATGAACTTGTTGTCGATGAAGCCGTTGAGGATGGCGAAGTCGTAGTTGATGCCTCCGCGCTCCACCGAGGCCTCGGCGGCGAGCTCCTCGGGGAGGCCGATCGACTTGATGTACTGGCAGAACGGACACGGCTTGTCGTCATCGGGGACCGTGTTGCCGCACTGCGGGCACTCGGTGGAGCCGCTGGGCCCCTTCGTGAGGGATTCGAACATGCGAAGAGGGGCCCGGGGACGGACGGCGAAGGCGCGGAAGGGGCCCTGGCCGGGATTATAGCCGAAGCGTCACTGCTCTGCCTGCTTCTCGGCGAGCAGCCGGAGGATCTTCCGCTGCGAGCGGAAAATTTCGAAGATGAAAACGGCCAGGATCAGAAGGATGATGCTGAAGGCGATCGTCAGCATGTAGGCGGCCGTGATGAAGTTCTCCAGCCGGATCTGGCCCGGTTCGAGCAGCTGGGTGTCCCAGAGGTTGAGCGCCGACTTGAGCCAGTGGACGCCCGCGAGCAGGAAGACGACGTGGAGCACGAAGACGCCGAGCCATCCGTACTTCATCACGGTCCAGTCGTCGATGTTGTGCTTCACCGGCGGACCTCCAGCAAGACGGGGGTGGGGTCGCGGCGGAAGGCCGCCAGGCCCATCAGGAGGATGAGGCCGTAGAGCAGGCCGATGCCGTCCAGAGTGGCGCTCAGCTGATCGAGGCTGGCGCTCCAGGCGGCCACGCAGTCCATCAGCGGCTCCATCGACCAGCCCACGTAGGCCGCCACGACCGACGCCAGCAAGAGCAGCGAGAGCTTGGGCGCATGCCACTCGATCTCGGGCCCAAGCTCGAGCATCACGGCCGCTCGCTGGCGCTCGAAGAACTCGGGCGGCGGCACTGCAAGCGGGGTCCGGGCCAGCAGCTGCTCGAGCTGCCTGGCTTGCGCGACACTGCGGGCGCAGCTCGGGCACCGGGCGATGTGGGCCGTGGCGGCGGTTTGCGCTTCCGGCGGGACCTCGCCGGCCAGGAACTCTTCCAGCTGATTGTCGAGCTCATTGCAGTTCATATCGTTTTCTCCGTCATCCAAGATACTTCTTCAGCTTCTCCCGGAGAAGCCGCCGGGCATGGAAGAGCCGCGATTTAACGGTGCCGACGGGGCAGTCCAGGATTTGTGCGGCGGTCTCCTGATCGAGCTCCCCGTCCAGGGAAAGGGCGATGACCTTCTGCATTTTGGGCGGAAGTGTGCGCAGTGCTTGCTCCAGCGCAACGCCCAGCTCGGCGGTCTCGGGTCCCTCCAGGGCCGGGGTCTCGGCGCCCATGCCGATCGGCTCCTCGTCGAACAGAAAGGCCTGCTCGCGCTCCCGGCCCGCGCGCCTGCGATAGTCGATGGCGCGGTTGAGGGCGATTCGGAGCAACCAGCTCTTGAAGATCGCGGGATCTTGCAGGCCCGGCAGCGCGCGATAGGCTTTGACGAACACCTCCTGGGTCACGTCGTCGGCCAGGTGCGAGTCCGAGAGCACGCGAAACACCGTGAAGAACACCTGTCGTTGGAACCGCGTCACCAGCCTCTCGAAGGCCGCGCGGTCACCTCGCTGGCTCGCGAGGACGTCATCCGAAAGCTCATCGACCATGCTCTAACGCGGCTCTCTACCATGCTAGACGCGGCCATGGAAGGCTGGTTCAAAGATGTTCGGACGCGTTTCCGGGCTATGCGGGCGGGGCGCATTCCCTTTGACACTGCGGTTGCCCTGTGATATCCTACGGGGTCCCTGGAGGCGCAACTCAACAACAACTGCCTTCGGGTGTCGTCGGAGGGGCCTATGGCCCTTGCGACCGTTTTATCGCCATTTAGCCAAGGAGAGAAGTCATGGCCGCCGAGTTGAGTGCCCAGGTCCGTAAAGAAGTGAGCAAGCGCGCTACGAAGGCGCTGCGCCAACGGCTGATGGTGCCCGCCACGCTGTACGGGCGCGACACAGACCCCATGGCTGTCGCGGTTAGCGAGAAGGACCTGACGTTGCTGGTCCGCTCCCATGGCCACTCGGCTCTCTGCACTCTCAACGTGCAGATCAACGGCGGCGAGCCACGCAAGCAGCTCGTCATCTATCGAGAGCTTCGCGTCAACTCCCTCACTCGGCGCGTGGAGCACGTGGACTTCCAGGCGGTTCGCGCCGACGAGAAGGTCACGATCCGCGTGCCACTCAAGGCCATTGGCACCGCCAAGGGCGTCGATCTCCACGGCGGCGTGGTCATCCTCAACGTGCCCGAGGTCGAAATCCGCTGTCTGCCGGACCGGATTCCCGATCACCTCGAGCTGGACGTCCACGAGCTGGACATCCACCAGACGCTCCACCTCAGCGACATCAAGCTGGGCGAGGGCGTCGAGCTGGCCGACGATGCGCGCAAGGTCGCGGCGTCCTGTACCCACGCCGGCATGAAACTCGAGGCGACGGTCGCCGCTCCCGCGGAGGGTGCGGAGGGCGCCGTGGCGCCTGCCGCGGGCGCTGCAGCCCCGGGAGCCGCGCCTGCCAAGGGCGCAGCAGCTCCGGCGGCTGGCGCCGGGAAGGGCGCGGCACCTGCCGCAGCCGGCAAGGCTGCGGCCGCTCCCGCCAAGGGCGGGGACAAGGGCTCCAAGAAGTAGCCCGCCGCGCGCTCGTGCGCGGATGCATCTCGGTCAATGGTCGGCCTGGGTCGAAAAGACCCGGGCCGCTCTCTTGTTCGGCAATGACCCGCCGGCGCGCGAGAACAGCCGGCCGACGCAAGGGCGCGCGGAACCGCCTGGACTACGGAGTGTTGCGGTACATCGTCCGGGGGAACGGGATCGCTTCCCGGACGTGCTGCAGACCGCAAATCCAGCTGACGGCCCGCTCGATTCCCATTCCGAAGCCGCTGTGCGGCACGGTTCCGTAGCGGCGCAGATCCAGGAACCACTCGAAGTTCTTCATCGGAAGGCCATGCTCCTGGATTTTGGCCGTGAGCATCTCGAGGTCGTCCATGCGCTGGCCTGCACCGATGACCTCGCCGTAGCCCTCCGGGGCGAGCAAGTCGTTGCAGAGCGCCACCCGCGGGTCCTCGGGGTTGGGCTTCATGTAGAAGGCCTTGATTGCGGCCGGGTACTGGTAGACGAAGAGCGGCCGATCGAATGACTCGCTGAGCAAGGTTTCGTCTTCGGCGCCGAAGTCGTCTCCCCATTGAACGGGCCGTCCGGCCGCCTGGAGCCTCTCGATGGCCTCCGTGTAGGAGATTCGCGGGAAGGGGGCGGCCACCTTCTCCAGCTTGGACGTGTCCCGCTCGAGCACTTTCAGATCCGGCCCGCACTCGGCCAGGACGCGACCGACCATGGCCGAGACGAAGCGCTCCTGGAGCGCCATGTTGTCCTGCCAGTCGTTGAAGGCGACCTCGGGCTCCACCATCCAGAACTCGGTCAGATGGCGGCGTGTCTTCGACTTCTCGGCCCGGAACGTCGGGCCGAAGCAGTAGACACGCCCCAGCGCCATCGCGGCGGCCTCCATGTAGAGCTGGCCGCTCTGCGTCAGGTAGGCCTTGGAGCCGAAGTACTCGGTCTCGAAGAGCGTCGTCGTTCCTTCGCAGGCGTTTGGCGTGAAGATGGGAGCGTCTATCAGCGTGAAGCCGTCCTGATCGAGGAAATCGCGGCATGCGCGGATGATGGTCGCCCGCACCTTCATGATGGCCCGCTGCCGCGTAGACCGCAGCCAGAGGTGGCGCAGGTCGAGCAGGTAGTCGATCCCGTGTTCCTTCTTCTGGATCGGATACTCCTGGGCCTGGTGCAGGAGCTGAACGTCCCGGACGCTCAGCTCCACGCCCGTCGGTGCTCGCTTGTCCTCCCGGACGATGCCGGTCACTGCAACCGAGCTCTCCATCGTGGCATCCCCCGCGGCCTTCCAGGTCTGCGGCGAGACCTCCGCCTGAACGACCACACCCTGGATGACTCCGGTGCCGTCCCTGAGCTGGAGGAAATGCAGGGTCTTGCTCGACCTGCGGTTGTACATCCAGCCGCGCAGCGTCACTTCATTGCCGACTTGCGCACCGAGATCCTTGATCAGACAGTTCATGGTTTCACGCCACGCCGAAGCGCTTCTTGAGCTTGCCCAGCCAGCCTTGCTGCTCCGTTTCCGGAGTCGCGCCCGAGTCGTCGGGGGTCAGCGTCTGGCGAGCCAGACGGGCGAACCCCTGGCTGACGGGATCCTCGGGGGAGTCTTGGGTGATGAGGACACCCTTGTTGATGCAGTCGGTGACGGAGCCGTAGCCGTAGGGAATCACTCCGAAGATGTCTCGGCTGAGGTTCTTCTCGATGAGCTCCTTGTCCAGGGTCGGCTCATCTTCCTCGAACTTGTTGAGCAGCACATGCACCTTGGCGTCGGTGAACTCGAGCGCCTGGACGACCTCGAACCAGAGCCGGCAGTTCTTCAGACTGGGCAGGTCGGGTGTGATCAGGTAGAAGATCTCCGATGCCAGCTCCAGGATGGTCAGGACCGGTTCCTGCATCAGGGAGTAGGTGTCCATCAGGATGAAGTCGTAGTGGGGCAAGAGCAACGCGATGGTCTTGCGGAAGAGATCGCCGGTGACCACGTCGGACTGTTCGGGTCGCAGAGGGGCGGACATCAGGTCGATGCCGAACTTGGTCTTGTTGATGTAGCCCTGTTCCAGCAGCTCGTAGGTCAGCTCCGTCTCTTCGGTGAGGTGGTACAGGGTCAGGCGCGGGATCACGTCGAGAAAAAGGGAGAGATCCCCGAACTGTACGGAGCCGTCGATGACGAGCACCTTGGCGCCACCCTTCTGGGCCAGCTCGTAGGCGAGGTTGCTGACGACGGTGGTCACACCGGCGCCGCCAGTCATCGACGTGACGACGTAGACCCGGGCCTTCTTCTCCTCGACGGGCTGCTTGCTGCCCTGGTAGACCTGCTCGAGGCTGACGTTGGCCCTGTAGCGCCGCGCGACGGTCGCCATGATCTTCAGCGCCAGCGTCGGGTTCAACGCCATCATCGAGTCGAAGTCGGCCCGCTTCACCTTGACCAGAACCGAGGGCTTCTCGACAATGGCCGAGGCATAGCGGGGGGAATCCTCGATGACCCCCATCTCGCCGAAGAAGTCGCCGGCCACCAACGTGGCCAGTATCTGTTCGGCCCCGTCCTTCTTCTTGACGATGCGGACCTCGCCGGTCTTGACGACGTAAAACGCGTCGGGCCGGTCGCCTTCGCGGAAGAGGACGTCGCCGGGCTTGTACTTTTCCTCCTGAGCCACCTTCCCGAGCTTGTCGAACTCTGCGTCCGACAGATCCTGGAAGATGGGGAGGTTTTTTAGCAGCTCAACGACCAAGATTCATCCAGCCTCTTTTCAACCGTGAGAGCATAACACAGCGTCCGGTCCGGAAGGCACCCGAAAACTCTGCCGCGGCGAGGGCCTACCGGGTGTTCGGCCGAGCGGCGTCACGAGTGCGACTTCTTGAGGAAAGGCGTCTCCTTCTCCAGGTTGTAGAGCGTCTGGCGGGCGCCTTCCGGAGTCCGGATGACCAGGTGAGTGGGGTGAATCTCTTCGATGATGTCTCCCGGCTCCAGCAGCGTGGCAACGCCGCGTTCCGAATGCCATCCGCGCCGGTTGTAGAGCTGGCGATGGGTGAAGCCGGTGAGCGACTTGAGGCGGGCCTCCTGCTCGGAGGTCAGGCGCTTGCCCGGTATCTTCGCCTCGTCGGCGGCAGAATGCGGCGTGGACGCCGGGTCCTTGTCAGACGTACGTCTGTTCGTATTCTTCGAGCTCGAACCGCCTGTCATCTTGCAGCACCTCCATCACTTTCATGAAAGTGTGGTCGATCACCGCTCGGGAAGACGAGACCGACGCCAGCCCCAGCCCCAGGTAGCGCTTGGAGTCCTGGTGCTCGACCTCCGACGCGGAAACATTGAAACGGTTCCTGAGCCCAGCGATCAGGCTCTTGGAGATACCCCTCTTCGCCTTCAGGGAGTCGATGGCGTGCAGGCGAAGCGTCACCTGCGTGATTCCGACGTGCATGGAACTTGAGCGGCCCGCCGGCTCGGCAGGCCAGTTTCAGCGAGATCCGGTCATCTCGACGCTGTAGGCGCCGACGGGTCCCCGGTAAGTGGGAAAGGCGATGGCGAACTCTTCGGACTGCTGCGGGCCCAGATTGGTCGTCCCTCGGGAGAGCGAGTTGGCGTTGCGGCCGCGGAGCTGGTCCTGCTTGTCGAAGATGCTGACGTAGACACGCGGATAGTGAAGGAACCCGTCGCCGGTGTTCGTCAGCCGCCCCCGGACGACGACCGCTCCGGAGGCGTTGTAGTCGACCGAGACGGAGTCGACGCGGAAGTTCCCTCCGTCGACGACGCCCGGTGGCAGCGGAGTGGCCGGGGAAGTCGGATCGTTGAGGGTGACCCGCTCGCCGGGGCGGTAGGAGATCGACTCCGGCTCCTCGGGCTGGGCCGGCGTAGGTGGCGGCGGCTCGGCAGCTGCGGGTACGGGCGTATCGCCCGGGGGGGGCTGCGGCGGGGCTTCTGGCGCGGACGCGGTGGCCGGTGCAACCGGGTCCACGCTCGTCGTCATCGCCGAGTCGGGCTCAGAATTCGGCGGCTTGCCGGCCGGGCGGACCTCGCCGCTCTGGAGAAGGAGCGCCTTGACTGCGGCGTCGTACTTGGCCCAGAGCGCGTCTCGGGGAGCGGTCCCGGAGATCGCCTTGCGATACCAGCGAACGGCGTGGTCGAATCGAGACTTCTGGTAAAACTTGTCGCCCAGGTCCTCGTACTCGCCGGCTGCTGCCAGGCCGACGCCCCCTCCGATTGCGAGCAGAACTGCCAGCGAGAGCGGACGCATCCGTCAGTTGAAACGGTGACAGGCCAGGCAGAGCCGGTCCTGCTCGTCGGTGATCTTCAGTAGCTTAGGGGAGGAGCCGTGTGGCGTGTGGCAGGAGGTGCAGGTGATGACCCTGCCGAGCCCTTCCACGAAAGTCGTCCCCAGCTCCGGTGGCACCTGTACGCGGTTGCTGGGTGCGACGTTGATCGGATGGGAGCTGCCGGGCTCGAAGAAGTGGCCCTTACCGCCCGACTTGTGGCACGAGTAGCAGAGCGCCTCGCCTGCGAGGAGCATGGTGCCCTTGTCGGTGCGGTTCGGTGGCTGGCTCGACCAGAGATGCTTGCCCTTGGGGAAGTGCAAGTTATGGCACTGCTTGCAACTCAGGGCGGCGTGTCCCTTGCGCTCTTCGGCGGTGCCGTCCGCCGTGCAGAGGAGCAGGGCCAGGCCCGCGGCGAGCGCCGCGGTCATCCGAGAGGATTTCTGGCTCGAGGACATGCTGGGTGACCCTTCCATGGAAGGAGTGGAATACTAGCATCGAACGGCTCTGCCTGCAAGGAATGACGAGGCCCCATTCAGCGGCTGCTGGAGGCAAGGCCTGCGCCCTGAGGTGGGGCGTGCTCGCCGCCGGATGGGTCGGACATCTCGGCGTGGTAGAGATATCCCGACATGAAGAGCCCTGCGGAGAGCACGAAGAATAGCAGGTAGAAAGTGAGCTCGGACATCGGCTCCGGGGAGGAGTTGGTCCGTGGGGCGGGAGGCTCGTGGTCACTCTGGGTCGCGCGGGTGAGCTCTCCGTGATGGCCCAGCTCGCCCAGGCTGACGGCTGCCTGGAGTGCCACGGGTTCCTCGGCGCTGTTGAGCAGGTCGACCAGGATAGGGGCCGCTTCGTGGCACTGGAGAATGCCAGCGGTGCGGACCGCTTCCAGCTGGACGGCCGGCTCCGGGTCGCCCAGCAGCGACAGGACCAGTGCGGACGCCTTAGGATGTCCCTCCTGGGCTATCTTCTCGAGCGCGTAGAGGCGCACGTTCCGGAACGGGGAGCGTGCGCATGCTTCGACCCTGTCGGCGTCGGTGGCCATGCCGCCGCAAGTCTACCGGCGGCCGGGCCGGGAGGCCAGGGATTTGGGTGGAGATGAAAAACCCCCGGCTCCTCGCGGAGCCGGGGGTGTACCGAGCTAGGTTAGCCTACAGGGCCGATTAGAATCGGACCTTGTAGTTGAGCTGAACCAGGTCGTCGGCGACGTCCACGCTGTTGCGGGCGCCGGCAACGATGGCCCCGGCAGCGCCAGCCACGCCGGGGAGCGTGTCGCTCTCCGGGGTGCTGTACTCGAGCTGCAGGGTGCTGTTGTTGCTGACCTTGTGGTTCCAGCCGAAGGTCCAGACGGTGGCGTTGATCTCGGCGGGGCCGAACTCATCGCCAATGTCCTCGTAGCGAACCGTGACGTTGTTCTCGTCATTGAACTTGTAGTTCGCCAGGAGGCTCC
The DNA here is from genome assembly GCA_016190005.1 of Candidatus Wallbacteria bacterium. Classification (GTDB taxonomy): domain Bacteria; phylum Muiribacteriota; class UBA6191; order JACPRK01; family JACPRK01; genus JACPRK01. The sequence goes on from JACPRK010000026.1 coordinate 46,513, forward strand.
AGGCGCGGCTGTCCAGGTCCGGGTAAGCGGCGCCGGCCGCGAGAACCGGGTGGAGGCCCAGCTGGATCATGTTGCGAGCCGAGCCCGTCGGAACGCCAGCGATGTTCGCGCTGTCGCTCGTCGAGTTGTAGTAGCTCGCCATGAAGCCCCAGTCCTCCCAACCCCACCAGCCAGCGTTGAACTGGAAGCCCCTCCACTCGGAGGCGGTGCCAATCTCGTTGGCGCCGGGGTTGATGTTGCCGCCGTTCTCGAAGTAGCCGGC
>JACPRK010000155.1 GCA_016190005.1 Candidatus Wallbacteria bacterium
GGCGCTGTCGGGAGCGTCTGTGGCAAGGCTGGCAACTGCAGGGGGCTGCCGGTCAACCTGGAGGTTGACCGGCAACCCTCAGGCTTTGTCTGAAGAAAAAGCCAGGGAGGATGGCTACGCCATCCTGGAAATGATGGTCAGACGGCCCGAACGGGGGCAGATTGCTCGGAAACAGACGGGCAGCGCCTACGAGGCCGCTGAGAAGTAGCCGAGCCCTCTCACGACAGGCCGGCTTGGGACCGCCCAGGCCCCGCTGCCATCGTCCACGGCCCTCGGACGCGCCTCGCAGCTGGCTGGCGCCGCGGCGGCTGCCGCTTTGGCATTCGATTCACTCGGCTCGAACCGCTCCAACAGTCAACCTGCGGGATCAGGAAGTAGCCCCCGCCCTTGACTCTTCTGGGCCCGCGTGCTAGCTTTGCGTCACCGAAGCAGGGGCCGTTAGCGTCCCTCACCTTGAGGCTTCTGGCCGAAGAGGTCCCGGCACGAAAGTGCCCCGAGTGAGCGCCATTGCTTCGGATGTTCCTCGGGGTTTTTTACTTTCACCCGCACTGGCGGAGGAGGCAGGTCATTCTCAAGACCAAGAGGTATCGGGTCAACAGGGCGATCCGGGTTCCCAGGCTGCGAGTCATCTCTGAGACCGGCGAGGCGCTCGGTATCGTCCCGCTGGCCGAGGCGCTGAAGCTGGCAGACGAGCGCGGGCTCGACATCGTCGAGGTGTCGCCCGACGCCGATCCGCCCGTAGCTCGGTTGATGGACTACGGTAAGTTCAAGTACTCCCAGGAGAAGAAGAATCGTGAGGCGCGCAAGCGCCAGAAAAACGTGACGCTCAAGGAAGTGAAGCTGCGGGTGAAGATTGGCCGGCACGACTTCGACTTCAAGAGGGATCACGGCATCGAGTTTCTGAAGGCGGGGCACAAACTGAAGGTGACCGTCACCTTCAGCGGTCGCGAGATGACACACCAGGAGCTGGGTCACGATCTCATCAACCGGATGCTCGAGGAACTGGGCATCGCCGGGAAGATCGAGGCGCCTCCCAAGATGGAAGGGCGCAACCTGAGCGCCATCGTGAGCCCGAAGTAGCCACCCGGCGCCCGGCACGTTCGAACGCAGGAGAGACAGCAATGCCCAAGATGAAGAGCCACCGCGGAGCGTCCAAGCGCTTCCGCATCAACAAGAACGGATTGATCAAGCGCGCTTCGGCGTACAAGAGCCACATCCTCACCAAGAAGCACCGGAAGCGGAAGCGGAACCTTCGGAAGGTCACCTACGTTTCGAAGGCTGACAGCTGGAAGATTTCCACGCTGGTGTCGCACTGAGTCCGCACGTATTTCCGATCGGCGGCCCGACTCGCCACGCGAGCAACCGGCTGCCGCTTCGATAAGCCGGGCCGGCGCAGGGTCAGAGCGCCGGTTCAGGCAGGGTGGCATCACACCCGGGAGGTCTAGACAATGAGAACGACTTCAGGTCCCGTAACGAAGAACAACCACAGGAAAATCCTGAAGATGGCGAAGGGCTATCGCAATGGCCGTTCGACCCTCTTCAAGAGGACCAACGAGGCGGTCATCAGCGCGCTGAAGCACGCCTACAAGGACCGCAAGGCGAAAAAGGGCGAGTACCGCGCCCTCTGGATCGCCCGCATCAACGCCGCAGTGCGCGCCCTGGAGCCGACGTTCACCTACGCCCGCTTCATGAACGGCCTGCGCAAGAAGAACATCGAGATCAATCGCAAGGTCCTGGCCGACCTCGCCGTCAGCAACGCCTCCGAGTTCAACCGCCTGGTCGAGCTCGCCAGGAGCTGACGAACGCCCTCGAGACAGGGCCGCGCCGGGCCCTGCAGTGACCGCCGCCATCCCGCTCGGGAGGGCGGCGGTTCGTTTTGGGCGCGGACCGGAGCCTCGGAAGAGTTCTCAGCAGAGACCGCCGGTCAGGAGCAACAGCCCCGCACAGAGGCAGGCCAGCCCGGCCATCGCCGCCGTGAGCGCCCGCTGGCGACGCGCCGGGCAGTCGACGGCCGACAGCAGCTCCTCGAAGCGGCGCCGGAACTCCGGGAACCGCGCGGCGCTACCTCGGGGGTGCCACTCCATTAGACAGCGGGCGCCCCGGCGCCAGTAGTAGAGGCGCAGCGTCACGTCCGGCGCCATAGCAAGACCCGTCGTCGTCCTCTCGGGGTCGAGCTCGGCCTGCGCCAGCGCCTTGTCGAGCGTCTGCTGGAAATCTCGCTCCGAAATCTCGCCCACGATCCAGGTGTCGGGCACCAGCCTCGAGAGGATGAACACCACCAGCACCCCGAAGGCGCCCAGGGAGACCAGCCGCGGCAGGAGGTCGTCCTGGAACAGACGCGCCGAGCCGGCCGGCCAGAGGGCCGCGAAGGCTGCGGCCAGGGAGATGGCGATTCCGGCCATCGCTCCCAAAACTGCGTGGTCCGCGAGCCCCGCGTAGAGCCTGGCCCCACGCCTGAGGCAACTCCAGGCCGGCAAGAGCAATACGAGCCCCGTCACGGTCAACATCACGGCCACGTAGATGGTCTGGTACTGAGTCATGGGGACCTCCGCTGGCTGAGTATCGAGAATCGAGAGTTGAGAATCGAGACTTCCGGGTCAGTCCTCGCCGGGGAGTAGTCGAGGAGTCAAGCCATAGAGCCAGTCTTCTTGCTCGTCGGTCTGGAAGGCGTAGACGCGGAGCGATTCGACGTGTCGGATGGCCTCGAAGGGATCGTAGGCGCAGGCGCGGATGAGGTAGCCGGTGAGCATGCAGCCGGTGCGACCGATGCCCGCAAGACAGTGGACGCAGGTGGAGCCGTTGGAGCGCACCAGGTCGACGAAGCGCTCGAGCTGGCCGGCCGTCGGCGGGCAGCCGTCGTTGATGGGGATGTGGATGTGCTGGAAGCCGTAGAGCGGCGCAAAGCTCGGCACTCCGCCCCACTCGAGCAGGCTGACGAGCGTGCCGACGCCCTCTTGCTTGAGAAGCTGGTAGTCGGGCTCGCCGTCCGGGCGCCGGCAGCCGGCGAGCTTCCTGGGCAGCACCCAACCGAATCGCAGGGAGTTCGAACGGGCGTCCGTCATCGACGCTTGGAAGTGTACCTCACCGGCCGGCCGCTGGCTCCAGGTCGAGGATGCAGGTGTCGTTGGCGAGCGGCGGCTCGCTCCCCGAGACGACCGTCTCCGTGAGGCCATCGTCCACGAGCGCCGTGGCTCCGAACTGCGGCCGGCCCGCGAAAGGTCGGATGCCTATGAGCAGCCGATCATTCAATCTGCCGCCCGCCCGCGGGAGGGGATGCAGGGCGGGCCAGCGCGCAGGCCATGTCGACCGCGTCGAGGAGGCTGTCGGGGAGGGCATGGCCGGACCAGGCCAGGTCCCAGGCGGTTCCGTGGTCGACCGAGGTCCGGACGATGGGCAGTCCGAGGGTGAGGTTCACGCCGCGCATCGATTGGAGCCGTCCGCTGGACGCCTGGAAGCAGGCCAGCTTGAAGGGCACGTGGCCCTGATCGTGGTACATCGCGACGGCCAGGTCGAACTCGCCCGAGAAGGCCCGGACGAAGGCGGTGTCGGCTGGGATGGGGCCGGTCGCCAGGATGCCGAGCCGGCGCGCGGCGCGGACGGCCGGTTCGAGGATGCGGTGGTCCTCGTCGCCGAAGAGCCCGGCCTCGCCGGCGTGAGGGTTGAGGCCGCAGACGGCCAGCCTGGGAGCCGCGACGCCGAGTTTGCGGCAGGCATCCGCGCCCAGTCGCATGGTCGCCAGGACTCGCGCGCGGGTGATGGCCCCGGGAACTGCGGAGAGGGGCTGGTGACACGTGACGTGCACGACTCGGCGAGGGCCGTCGGCCAGCATCAGTGCGAAGTGCCTCGTGCGGGTCAGCTGCGCCAGGATCTCCGTATGGCCGGGGAAGCGGTGGCCAGCCATCCAGAGCGCCTCCTTGGAGAGCGGAGCCGTGGCGATCGCCGCGACGCGCCCTGCCAGCGCCAGCGCCACAGCGTCGGCGATGTGGCGGAAGGCGGCTTCGCCGCACGCAGCCTGCGGCCTGCCGGGGACGAATTCGCCCGGGCCGGGAGAGCTTCCCGGCAGGACCCAGAGAGTCTTCGCGTCCGCCGTGATCGCTTCAACCCCGGAGAGTGGCCGGACCCACAGTCTAGCCTTTGTCAGACGGACGGCGCGTTCCATGACGAGGGGATCGCCCAGCACCAGCGGGACGCAGCTCGCTCGCAGGCGGCGGGTTGCAGCGGCGCGGGCGATGACCTCGGGCCCCACGCCGGCGGCATCGCCCATCGTGATGGCAACGAGTGGCAGCGGAACGCCGGGGCGAGCGCGTGGCACGCTGTGTATACTAGGGGCCGAGCCGCCCCGGCGTCAAAACAGGCGATCGGGGCTGGCCCGCGGGACGGCGGGCCAGGGCAGGCGCTCCGCTGGCCCGACTCGCCCGGCAGAAGAGTCGGCTTGGCCCGATCCCGGAGGCACCCGTGGCGGAATCCTCAGCTCGGAAGAAGCAACGACAAGCCCTGATGGCCGAGCTGGCCATCGTGATGGCGGTCATCGTCACCACCTACGTCCTCTCCTCGACCCGCATCTTCCGGCTGGTGGAGCAGGGTACGTATGACTACCGGATGATCTTCCGCCCTCGCCAGGAGACGGCTCAGCAGATCGTCTACATGAACATCGACGACGCCAGCCTCCTGAAGTTCGGCCGCTGGCCCTGGCCGCGCTCGCACCACGCGCGCATCATCTCGACGCTCAAGTACTTTGGCGCCAAGAACGTCTTCCTGGACATCGAGTTCCCCGAGGAGAGCCCGAAGATCCTGAAGGAGTCGATCAGCGGGCAGAGCTTCTTCCATTCGCTCGACATCTTCGAGGAAGGGACGCTGGCGGGCATCGAGAACGCGAAGGGCGTGCTGCTGAAGCAGGCGCAGCAGGTGGGCATCGAGGCCCCGCTGCAGGGTCTTCACGATTACGTGGGGATGCAGGTGGGCTCGCTCAGGCGCGACCTGCAGAACGCTGTGGTCAACCCGGACCAGGTGTTCGTCGACGAGCTGCGAAGGTGTGGAAACATCTATTCGGTCTTCTTCGTGGAAGAACCGTCGGCCCGTGTACTGCTCGAGGCGCAGGCCCGCCTCAAGGCGATCGAGAGCTACGTCAAGGATCACCCCGACGAACCCTATGATCGACTTCCCGGCAACCTCAAGGACTCTCTGGACGCGCGCGACCTGTACAACCTGGTGAAATTGCGCATGTACCTGCGGAACCACATCGACGCGCCGACGACGCTGGCCGCCTCCGACTTGGGGCTCGATCCGGACTACGTGAGCCGCGAGATCGAGACTGCTCGCCAGTACGTCCTGGAAGAAGCGATCGTGCGCGAAGTGCGGGAGGCCGCCAAGGCTAGCTTCGAGGACGTGAGTGCCTGGGTGGTGAAGAAGCTGAGCATCGCCAACCCGGGCAACTACGAGGAGTTCATGAAGAAGTTCTACACAAAGGCCTCGAGCCAGCAGATCGTGAAGAACCGCTTCTCGATGCCGCTCTTCTCTAGCGATGTGCCGCTGGAGATGCCCTCGTCGGACGACTTTCAGCCGCCGATCTCGCTCTTCGCCCATCAGTTCAAGGGACTCGGCTTCTCCAACGTGAAGCCGGACAATGACGGCTCCATTCGCTCCGTGCCGCTCTTCTGGCGGCTAGGGAATCGCGTTGTCAAGCACGCCGCCTTCCGATTGGTCTGCGACTATCTGGGCGTCAAGGATACGGACATTGAGCTGCACCCGGGCCCCAAGGTGGTCCTGCGCACGCAGCAGGGGCCGATTGCCATCCCCGTCGACCACGAGGGGCAGATGCTCATAAACTGGGCTGGCGACTTTCTGACGTCATTCGAGCACCGCTCGCTCGACGGCGTGAGGGATTTCCTGAATCTCACGGAGGACTACAGATTCCACCTCAAGCAGGGCGACATGAGCGGGAAGTACGCCCAGTACGCGCTGCACCTGGACAAAGTGAAGGAGCTGGAAGTCGCTGCCGGCGAGCTCGAGTACGCAGCCGCGAATCCGGCTGCCGTCGACGCGACCGTGGCGAGTACCGCGACGGCCGCTCTGGGGCAGGTCCGGGCGGAGCTGGAGGCCGCCTACAAGAAGCGGGACGAGTACGAGGACGAGATGTTCAAGGGCACGCTGGGCGCTCCCGGCCACAAGGGCACGCTCGAGAAGGTCAAGGAGCTGATCGCGAGAGAGAAGGCCAGGCCGCAACCCGACCAGGGCAAGCTCTCCAGGCTGCTGGCGACCGCGGAATCGAGCGAGAAGGAGATGCGGGAGGCGCAGCGGTACCGGGTGGCCCTGAACGAGCGAAAGGAGCAGCTGGGTCGCATCGTCAAGGACCGGATCTGCATGGTCGGCTCGGTCGCCAGCGGCACCGTCGACCTGGGCGTCATGCCCTACCAGGAGGTCTACCCGAAGGTCGGCGTGCACGCCAACGTCATCAATACGGTGCTGACGCGGCACTTCATCCGGCGAATCGACCGGCTGCCCTCATTCCTGATCCTGATCACCGTCGCCCTGGCCAGCGGGCTGCTCTTCCCGCGCGTGTCGATCCTGAGCGGTTCGATCCTCTTGGTCGAGATGATCGCTGCCTACGCCGTCATCGCCTATGTCGTGCTGCGCAACTGGGGACTCTGGATAGACGTGGCCCCGCAGGTCTGCGCCATCTTCCTCAACTACACGTGCATCAGCGTCTACCGGTACGTCACCGAGCTGGCCCAGCGCCGCTTCGTGGAGAAGGTCTTCGCACATTACCTCTCACAGGAAGTCATCGACCAGCTCATCGAGGACCCGGACCGTGTCCGGCTGGGCGGCGAGGAGACCGAGATCACTCCGTTCTTCAGTGACGTCGCCGGGTTCAGCACGATCTCCGAGAAGCTGACACCCACGGAGCTGGTAAACCTTCTCAATGAGTACCTGACCGAGATGACCAACATCTTGCTCAAGTACCAGGGCACCCTCGACAAGTACGAGGGCGACGCCGTCATCGCCTTCTTCGGAGCGCCCCTTCACTTCAACGACCACGCCGCAAAGGCCTGCTTCGCTTCCCTGGAGATGCAGCAGGCCATGGTCCAGATGCGGGAGCGGTTGAAGGCCGAGGGGCGGCCTTTGCTCAAGATGCGAATCGGACTGAACACCGGGCGCGCTGTGGTCGGCAACATGGGAAGCCAGGACCGCTTCAACTACACGATGATGGGCGACACCGTGAACCTTGCTAGCCGCCTGGAGGGCGCCAACAAGCCGTACGGCAGCTACATCATGATGAGCCAGTGGACCCAGAAGGCCGCCCAGGACCAGATCGAGTCCCGGGAGCTGGATCGCATCCTGGTCGTCGGCAAGCTGGAGCCCGTCACCGTCTACGAGCTGCTCAGCCGCAAGGGCCAGCTCGAGCGGGCCAAGCAGAACATTATCGAGGTCTACAACCAGGGGCTCGACCTCTACCGCAAGCGCGAATGGATGGCCGCCTGCGAAAAGTTCATGCAAGCCGACCAGTTCCCCGGCGGCGACCCGCCCTCCCGCGAGTACATCCGCCGCTGCCAGGAGTTCGCCGCCTTCCCGCCCCCAGACGACTGGGACGGAACCTACCAGATGAAGGACAAGGGAAAGTAGGGAATCGAGAATCGAGAATTGAGCCTGACTCCTGATCCCTGAAGCCTGATCCCTGAAGCCTGATCCCTGAAGCCTGATCCCTGAAGCCTCCCTACTGACGCCTGTGGCGTCAGTAGGAGTAGGTGACGTTCAGGAAGAGGTTGGTCGTGTCGTCCTGGGTGCCGGCTGGATAGGCATCGCCTGGGCTGAACTTGCCCCACTGGGCTAGAACGGTCAGATCCGAATAGGGGCGCCAGCCGATCAGGAAGTCGACGGCGGAACCGATGTCGTTGGTGCCCTGGACGGTGGCCTGCGGATCGCTCATGAAGCCGAACGAATCGGTCTTGCGGTATCGGCTCAGCTTGGTGCCGACTGTGAACGACTCGAAGCCCTTCGACTCCTCGAAGGGCTTCCAGAAAACGCCGTTGCGCCAGACCTCGAGGTTGGATAGCCGTGGATTGAGCGCCAGGCCGAAGTCGTAGCGTCCGAACCCCATGAAGTTGCGGTCCACGCCGCCGCTGGCAGCGCCGGTCTGCGTGGATATTCCTGCCAGCCGGCCGGGGTCGCCGCCTGCGACCGCCAGCTCACTGGTGAAGACCGGGTGCCCCTTCCAGTCGGGGTGGTAGGCCAGTTCGGCAAAGCCCGCGCTCGAGTTGACGCCGATCCGCGTGCCGGCGGCGCCGGGTCCGATGGCGGAGCCCTTCTCGAGAATGCCCTCGCCGTAGTAGCTCAGATTCTGGGTGAAGTCGCCGGAGGTGCCGAGCGCGTAGTAGTCGGTGTCGTAGTCGAAGCGCTGCACGGCGGCTGGCACGAAGCCGGGCTGGTCGCTGTTGTCCTTCTGGCGGAGCCAGTAGAAGAAGTAGCGCTCGCCCTCCTCGTTGAGGAAGCTGGCGTTGAAGCCGGCGAAGCGGCGCTTGGCCCGGCTGCCCAGCAACCGGTTCTCGAGCGTGGTGTCGAGATCGACGTCGTTGGGCAGGCTCTGAGCAAGGAAGCCGTCGAAGGTCCATCGCCCGGAAGTCCAGTCGACATGCGCCCCGTCATAGTTGCCGTTCAAGGTCAGGCCTCGGCCCATCCGCAGGTACTGCCGGCCCAGGCGCACCGAGTAGTCATCGAAGACGGTCGTGTCGAGATAGGCGAGATCGAGGTCGAGCCGCTCGTTGGGCAGGTAGGGCTGGGCCGTCCCCGGGCCGGTGTCGAAGCGGAAGTCCAGGAACCGGATGCGCGCGTAGATGCTGGAGCCGCCTTCGAAGTCGAGCTTCCCCCAGTACCGATTGTCCATCACGAGGATGCGGTCGACGGCGTCGGCTGCGGCCTCCGAGTTGTCGTCGTTCTCCAGCCATACGGCGCTGTAAGACGACCATCCGCCGTGCTGGAAGTTCTGCTGCCCCTCGTCCTTCTCGCGCCAGTCAGCCAGGAGCGGGTCCCGCTGTGTCTGGAGCTCCACGCGGCGCAGCTGCTCCTGGACGGTCTGAGCCCCCAGCGGTGCTGCCAGAACAGCGCTGACGATCAGGAGTATCGGCCCAACGTACACGCGTCTCATCGACCTCGTACCTCTCTCTTATCCTTATTGCTCCGTGAGTAGTCGAAACCGGGGCCCGTCCGGGAGTCCTTATTGAGCCGGCGCCCCCACTCGGGCAATGGCCTCGGTCGTGGTGCTGACCACGGCATCCACGGAATCGATCTGCAACGTCTTTCCCGACGGCGTCGAGGTGTCGAACGTGCCGTCGATGGTTCCGCCCAGGGTGGTGTCAGTTTCGCCTTTCGGGGCCCCGTTGTTGCCCTGGAGCAGGTTCGCGTCGAACTTGCCCTTGCCGCCCAGAACACCGCCGCCCTTGGAGAAACTGTTGAGGGCCGGATCCGGGCTCGGTCCCACGCCCAGACCTAGGTGGTCGTGGATATGGTTCCCGATCAGCACCGGCTGCTGCGGATAGACCTTGGCGATCTTGTTGATGCTGACCCCACACCCCCGGAACGTCGGCACCGCGCTCGGACCGGAGATCTCGTTGAACGTGACGGAAACGTCGGAGGCCACGATCTGCACGTTCGCGACGACGGCACCCTTGAAGGTGTTGTGATCCACCAGCAGCCGGTCGGTGGTGGCCGTGCCGCTCAGGCACGAGTCGACGCCGAGCCCGATCTTGAGAGTCCCGCCGGTGACCCGATTCTGCGCCACGGTGCCCGTCGTCCGGGTTACCTGGATGCCGGTGGTCACGGGGCTCTTCCTGGCGCTGATGCGATTGCTGTTGACCAGCACGTTCTGCACGTTGGAAAGCTCTATCCCGAACACTTGCGTGTCCGTGATGTCGTTGTTCTCGATCAGGAGTTCCCGGCTGTCGCCGCCGCGGATGCCCGCCTTTCCTCCGAGGATCTGATTTCGCAGGATCGGCGTCCCGATCGCGCCCGAGAGCACGATTCCGGACGGAAAGATCTCCGAGCTCGGGCGTCCCGGAATGCTGATCTCCTGAGGGCGGAACAGGTTGCCACGAAGGTTCGAGCTGCTGGATGTCCCGACGACCACGCCCGTCTCGACCCCGTCGATGAACTGGTCCGAAGAGATGCTGACGTCGGAGTCCAGAAGCTCTATGCCTAGCAAGCACGATTCGATGTTCGTGTTGCGCACTCGGCTCTGAATGGGGTCGGGCTGATCGCCGCTGAACAGGATCCTGGGCCGTCTGGAAACGGTGCCTGACACGTTCCGCGTGAGGACAATCGGCCGCTGGCTCGTGCCTACGCACGTCAGCCGGCCGTGGATCTGCATGTCGGCTGGAAACGGCGTGTCGCCGACTTGCTGGGCCGTGTCGCTCTCGAACCGCAGCTCGACGCCCGGCTGAATCTCCAGGCGCACACCCTTGGGAACCAGGATGATGTCCGTGATGCGGTAGGGGCTGCCCGCGGCGGTGATCACATAGGTGAACGGTCTCGTCGGCAGCTGCCCGCCTGCGTAGTTGAACCGGCTGACATCGGCCACCGGCGCGGCAGTGAAATCGACGAAGGTCGGCTCGCCAGGAGCGAAGTTGCTGACGAAATCGCCCGAGAAGGCTGGCCGGCCGTCGTCCTTGTTGGCCGAGACGGTGATCAGGTGTTTGCCCGGCGGGATGTCCCGAACTACGATCTCGCCGCTGTAGGGCGGGACGGGAGCGGTGACGGTACGAATCACCTTTGACTCGTTGGTCGTGTCTTCGTAGACGGCCAGCACGATGTTCCTTACGTCCTCGACCCTGGGCGGGGTGCTGACGAGGCTGGCGGCAAACGAGCTGACGTCGGGAGTGGACATCTGGATGCGGATGGCCTTCGAAGTCACCGTGGCCGCTGTCCCCGTTCCTCCTCCGCCACCGCCTCCCGAGCATCCGGCAAGCGTTGCCGCAAGCATGAGACAGCCGCCTGCCAGGACCACTCTCGTCGTTCGAAGGGTGCTATAGCTGCGCATGAGATACCCCCGCGGCATCGGGTTGGCGATTCGGTTCGACCGCATCATCGTCCACCATTCACTGGCCGCGCGTTGCGTTGGTCTGCGTGTGGTTTGCGTCCGTCAGCAAGTCATAGCGGAAGATGAGCGAGGAGGTGCTCCGCTGGCTCTCGATCTGCTGGACGATGCTGAAGGGGTTGTTCGGATCGGTCTCGGGCCGGATGCTGAGCCGGTTGAAGCCCAGGCTTCCGTGGCGCTCCCGCGACTCGGCGCCCTGTGGCGTGAGGTCGGTGATCGCCGTCGCCTGCGCGACGTCGCCTGGCGTGGCCAGGCTGCCGGACTGGGAGACCTTCGCCGTGTCGTTGGCTCTCAGGAGCACTGCCCGCCCGCGAGCGTCCTGCGCAAGACCCAGCCCTTCCAGGTACTCCACCGTCGTACCGAATCCTGGCAAGTAAGTGACGCGTTCCTCGGAGCCGCGGACCGACGCGGTGCAGGTCGGCGTCACGACGCTGAAGTCGGAGCGCACGGAGGCCGTGTGCTTGACCTTCGCCTGGACGGTGCCCACCCGCAAGAACAGCTGCGTCTTGGCCCGGTTCTCCTTCATGAGGAACTCGTCGACTCGCAGCTGGGTGAGTTGGTAGACCGTCACTTCGCTGTTGTCTTCGAACGCCAAGACGACGGTCGACTCGAAGCCGGTCATGATGTAGTCGCCGCCCTTGAGCTTTGCTCCCACGGCGGCCGCGACGAAATCCGTCGCCGGGGCGGCTTTGACTTCGGCCTCGCCGGAGATGCTCTTGATCGTCGCTTCCTGGGCCCGGCAGGCACCCGAGAGGAGCAGGAGTCCGGTCAGAGCGATTGCAGACAGTCTCATTTGCCCTTCCCTTCCGGCTTGCCGCCGGCGTCCTGGGAGACCTGTTCGGATGGCCGGGACTGGCGCTTGGCGCGGTGGGCGGCCGAGCGGTCCAGCAGCGTGATCACTTCCGGACCCGTCAGCTTGGCGTGCTCGCCGCCCTTGGCCGGCATTATCTGTAAGTATACGAGCTCCTGGTACGCACGTCGCTTCGACCAGCCCATGACGCGGGCACCCGCCCCGCCGCGCTCACCGAGAGCCTGGACCAGCAGGTAAGAGGCCCAGCCTTTGGAAAGCTGGGCTTCCGCGGATGGCTTCCAATCTTGGGGCATGACGCCGCGGGTCTTCAGGAACTCCGTGTCGGAGGGAAGGTCTCCCGCGCGCTTTCCAAGCAAGATGGACACCATGCGGACTCCGTCCGCCTGCGTCGCCCTGGGTTTCAACACGACCTCCCGGAAGAAGGCCGATTGAGCGTGGACCGGCGCGCCGCATGCCAGGCCCGCCAGGATTGCCAGAACGGCGTTTCCGATTCGCACTCGCCCGCTCGTCATGATTCTCCTTTATGACGGCTCCGGCACTGGAGCCCGCCCCCCCTGGACACACTCTTCCCCCTGGAAGAGAGGCGCGCATTATATATCAGACAAGTCCACGGCGCAACCACCGATTCATGTCCTGGGGCTTTCTTGCGGACCGGCCCTCCAGGGTTGAACCTCCCGGCTGCGGGCGCGGTCTAGCTGTCTGAACTAACTCAGTGAGCACCGTTTGTCAGGCGCCCCCCCAGGGAGCGCCCCGGAGCGCGTTGCTTCCCTGGAGTTCGTTCTGCTACGATGCTCTCGGCCGGGAGCCGCTTCGGAACAGGGTTTTCGGTGTGATGGTCGCGCGGAAGAATCTGACGGATGAGAGCTAGCCTCTGGATGTGCGCCTGGCTGCTGCTGGCGGGGGTCGATGCGCAGGAAAGACCCGCCGCCGCCGGCGCCCCCGGCGAGGGCCCCCTGGTCTATGTCCCCTACTCGGAGCTTCGGCGTCTCGGCGGGGCCGCAGGCGCGGGCGCCATACCGATCTCCCACGTGACCTCGGCCGTCCTGGAGGTTCGTGCGGGCGAGCTCGGGCCGGCGCGGCTGACCGCCCGATTCCGCTACCGGCACGTCGCCGGTGTCGACCGCAGCTCCATTCCCCTGTTCGCCGCGCGCGTGGCTCTCCAGGGCGTCATCGGTCGGCCTGCGGCGCCTCCCGTGCAGGCCAGGCCCATCGCAGACGGTGTCACGGAACTGACACTGCCCCCGGGCTCCTCGGAGGAGGGCGAACTGGAGCTCACCGGATTCCTCGAAGTCGAGCAAACCGGTGAATCACGCTCCATAGTCCTGACCCCGCCCGCTGCCGCGTCATGCCGCTTGGTACTGGAACTGTCGGGTGGGGCGACCGCCCCCTCCATCGAGCCCTCCATCGCCTCGGAAACGGACCTGACAAAGGCAGGTGTCGTACGGATGTGCGCCCTGGTGCCGCACCGAACCGTGCGCCTCTCGTGGCACGGTGGCCGCGACGGCCCGACCGAGCCGCACGCCACTCCGATTCGGCTGGCCGTGGTCCGGCAGCTCGACCGCGCCACCCTCTCGCCGGGGAGTCTGACGGTGGCCAGCCGGTTGACCCTCGAGGCGCTGGGCGGGGCCGTCGATTCGGTTCGCGTGCGCATCCGCGGGGCGGGCGCCGAGATTCTCTCGGTGACTCCGGGGGAGCACGACTGGGACGCCGCTTCCGGGACGCTTGCGGTCACGCTTCCATCAGCCGTCGGCGCCGGGGAGGAGCTGGCGATCGACTATCGGCTGCCCCTGCCCGTGCCGGCGCCCGCCTCGATCGTGCTCTCTGCCCCAGTCGTCGAGGACACAGGGGAGCCCCGCGAGGCGTGGCTGGCCCTGCAATCCACCGAACCGCTGGATGTGTCTCTCGATGCCTCGACCTTGCCCTCCGGGGCCACCCTGGCAACCGGTAGGCTCCCTTCGGAATTGTCTGGTACGAAGGGCGGCTCACCGCGCGTAGCCCTACGGTATCGTCGTGCGGGCTTGTTCGCGCGCGTGATGCTGGGGCCGTGGCCGGTAGCCGGCTCCGCGGGACTGGCCGCGCCTGTCGGCACGGGGTTGGTCGCCCAGACTCGCATCACGGATGGCAAGACCCTCTCGACCCGATGGCGCTGCTCCGTGGCGGCCCGTGAGCCGTGCACCGTCTCGGTCCGATTCGACGAAGGGACCTCCGTGGCGCTCGGCCGATGGACCCTCGCGGATCAGCCTGCCGAGGGCGAGTCCTCCGGCCCGCCCGGCGCTAGACGCGCCTCGGTGCGCCTGAGGCCGGCTGCAGGGGCCGTCACCAGGGAAGTCGGTCTCGATTGGACGGCGCCGTTTGCGCCACTGATGTGGTTCGGCACCGTCAGTGTCTCGCTGCCGGCGCCTGAGTTTGCCGTTCGCGAGGCGAGCTGGCGAATTGCCGGGCCGCCCGGATACGTGAGCTTCGGCCACAGCGGGGAGTTCCGGGGCGCAACGCCGGCGCCAAGCCATTTTCCATACCGGTTCGCCGGTGAGGTGGCCGAGCAACTGATCCAGGCGCTCGTCTGGGTCGGGCTCCCGGCGCTGCTCCTGGCGATGGGCGTGCTCTGGGTCCGGCGTGGGCCTGGCGGGGAGCAGGCGTTTTCGACGCTGGCTGGCGTCGCATCTGTCGGGCTCGCGGTGTTGATGGCGGTTGCGGTCTACTTCCTGGCCGTGCCCGTGCTGAAGGGCACCCTGATGACGCGGCTGGCCGACCCGGCGCTTGGCCCGATGGGAGATGGGTTGCATCCGGGCGGCGAGCCAATGGCGGTTCCGGGGGGCGGAGGCGGCGCCCCGCTGGCGCGGCCGCTCTCCGCGGAGCTTGGTCCGATCCGCCCCGACGACGGCGCCCGACCGTTCGTCGCGTCTGCCGGACCGACGCCGGGCCCGCTCGACGAGGCGGGGTACCGGATTCCGCCGGTCGGGCCCGGACCCGGTGCCGGCTGGGAGCCCTCGGGTGGGAGGGCCGAGGGCCCGCGGCTGCCGGCCGTCGAACCGCTGGCTGCGGGCGCCGAGCGGCCGCCGCCGCCGCTCGCCAGCGGCGCTGCCCAGGCCGACGAGGTGACGCTGACTCGCGGCGTATGGCTTCTGGACGCGGTCACGGCGGCTTCGACGGCGACCGCCGGCGGGCACTGGGCGGTCAGCTTCCATGTGCTCTACCGGCCGATGCTTCCGGTACTGCAGGGCCTGACGGTGGTCTTCGGGTTCGTGCTGTTCCTGGGGCTGGCACTGGTGCTTGGGGGAAGGGAAGCGACGAGCTCGAACCTGGCGACGGCAGTGGGGTCGTTTCTGCTGCTGTGGGTCGTGGAGGCCGTGCTGCCGCCGGGTGCCAGCTACGGCTCGACCGCCTTTGCCCTGCCGCTGGCCGGTCTGGCGCTCTACCGAGGTGTTCGCCGGCTGCTCGACCCGCGGCTGCGTGACGAGCTGGGCCGTTCGCTGGGCGGGGCGGGCGCCTTCGGGCTCTCGAGCGCCAGCGAGGTCCAGATCGGCGACCTCTTTCCGGACAGCGACGGGATCAGCTTCGTCGCCGAGCGGGCGTCCGACGCGGCGCCGGAGAAAAAGGACTGAAATGCGCTGCTGGATGCGTTGGAGGATACGGGTCGTCTTGGCCGCGCTCCTCTGCGCGCAGCCGCCGGGCGCCTGGGCCCAGCCCGCGCGCGAGCCGCCGGCGCCGGCAACCCATGGAACCGGCCAGGCCCGGCTTGCCGCCGCGGCGGAGCCGCTCGTCGCCCTGCCGCTCAGCCGCTACGAGGAGCTCCTGCGACTAAGACATCCGCCCACGTGGCTCCTCGAGCTGGCGGACTACGAGCTGGTCCAGACCGGCTCCGAGGTTCGTTTGACCGCGCGGCTGGCGGGCGAGGCACCCGCCGGCACTCCGCTGGCCGTGCCCTTGCCGGCGGGTGACCTGGTCCTGGTCTCAGCCGAGCTCGATGGCCATCCGGCCGCGGCGATGGTTTCGGCTGAAGGCGGGCACCAGCTTCTCTGTGAGAACCCAGGCCGCCACGCGATCCGGGCGACCTTCAGGGTGGCCCTGCGCGAGTCGGGCCTGACCCGTTCCATCGCACTGCTGCTTCCGCTGGTTGCCCGAGCCACGGCAGCTGTCGACCTGGAGGGTACCGCGTCTGGACTGGCCACCCCCGATGCGTTCGTCGAGTCGAGCCGCCGGGAATCGGGACGCACCCGCGCTCGGCTCCTGCTGCGGCCGACGGGCCGGCTCACGCTCACCTGGGGACAGGGCGGCCCGGCGCCGGCGCCGGGCAGACATCCTTCTGCCAATGCGCACCTGTTCTGCGGCGTGCGTGACGACTCGCTCGTGGCGAGGTTGCTGGTGATGCTGCCGGGAAGGCGGCAGGCGCCCGCAGAGGCAGCCGTGCTGCTGCCGGTCGATGCGAGGGTTTCGGCCGTGAAGGAAGCCGACTCGGGCAGAAACCTCCCGCTACTTTCGAACCCCGGCCCCGGAGCAACGCAGCAGATCCTTCTGCCAGCGCTCGAGGCCCGCAAGGCCGCAAGGGGCTGGGTCCTGGAGTACTCGCTTGCGCTTCCGGCAGCGGCCGGGGCGGTCCGGCTCGAAGTCCCCAGGGTCGAGAGTGCTGCGGTGCAGCGTGGCCTGGTGGCCTGGCAGCGTCCCCCGGCCAGAGTCGAGTCGGTGTCGACGGCGGGCCTGACTGCCATCGAAGCCGTCGAGCTGCCGTTTGGCTCTGCGTTCGTTGCCCAGCAGGAGGTCGAGTCGACCTATCGATACGCCGGGACACCGGCCTGGATCGAGGTCCGGTTGAAGGCCGCCGAGCGGCCGAAGGGCTCGGAGCTGGTGTTGCGGGAGCTGGCCGTGCGGACCACCGTGCTTGCGGCCGGCGGGGCCGCATCGGTCCTGCGCTACCGGGCGCGCGGCGAAGGTTCGGGGATGCTGGAGTTCGAGCTGCCGGCCGGGCTGGAGCTGGTCGCTGCCCTCGAGGACGGGGCGCCGCTGACCGTGGGACGGCGCGGAAACCGGGCAGCGATCTCTCCCAGGGCGCCTGCGGGCGATCGGTGGTCGGAGCTGGAGTTCTGGGTGACTCACCCCAGGGAGCCCGCCGGGCTCTGGAGCTCGGTGAAGCTGGCCCTGCCGACGGCACCTGCCGCGATCGAATCGGTGACGTGGGAGCTTTCGGCGCCTGCCGACTGTGAGCTGCGCCGGCCCAGGGGGACGCTCGAGCTCAAGCCGCAAGCCTCGGACCCAGCCAGCCACGGGCCGGACGCAGCGCCGTTCGTCACGGCCTCCTTCGTGAAGTCCGGGGTCGCCAGATCCGACGCGCTTGCGCTCGAAGCGTTCGTCGTCGCCGGCGGCCTGATCCGGGGGCTGGAGCTCTTCATCTTCCTGCTAGCGTTGCTCCTGCCGCTGGGCGCGGTGGCGATGAGAGGAGAGACCCGCTCGGCGCCGATGGCCGCGCTGCCGGCGGCGCTGGCGACGCTGGTACTCGGGCCGCTCTTGCCTTCGCCCTGGCGGCCACTGGTATCGGGGCTGATCGCCGCGGCGGTGGTCGCGGCGCTGTGCGCGCTGGCCGGTGAGTCCGAGCAGCGCAGCCGGGGCTAGCTCCATGGAACTCGACGCCCAGAAGCCACTCGAAGAGCTGATTCGCGATCTCGCCAGCGACCGGGAGGAGATCCGCCGGGAAGCGGTGCAGCAGCTGGCGCGCTCCGGGGAGCGGCGGGCGCTGGAGGCGCTGCGGCAGCTGACCAACGACGCGTCCGTCTCGATCCGGTTCTCGGCGCGCAAGGCCGTCGCCGCCATCGAAAAGCGACTGTCCGCTGCCGGGGAGGCCGACGCATTGCCACCTGCGCCGCAAGCCGAAGCGTCCGAGCCGGGTACGGCTGGGCTTTCGGAGTGGCGCGCGCGGCTGGGCTCGCCCGCCCCCCAGACCCGGCTCAAGGCCGTGGTCGACACGTACGACGAGCGGCCCCGCGAGCTCTTCGAGGTGCTGCTCGAGATGACCTCGCAGGAGGCCGACGCAAATGTCCTCTCGGCGCTCGTGAGCGCGCTCGGCCGGTATCAGGATTCCTCGGCGCTGCCGGGCCTCTTCGCGGCGCTGGAAAACGCCGACAGCCGGGTCCGGGCCAACGCCGTCGATGCGCTCGGGCGATTCCGGAACCCGCGCGTGATCGAGCAGCTCTCGAGGCTGGCCTCCGACCCGGACAACCGCGTGCAGGCCAACCTGGCGCGCGCGCTCGGGCAGTTCGACCCGCAGTTCCTGCACGACCAGGTGTCGGCCATGCTCTCATCGGGCACGCTCTGGATGCGTGAGAGCGCGCTCTACGTGCTCTGGGCCGTGCGCGACGACTGGTGCAAGGCCGAGCTCGACTTCCTGGCCAACGACCCGGCGGAGGACCCCGAGTTTCGCGAGCGAGCGCGGCGATTCCCTGCAGGCCTGATGCGGCTCTCCCGGGCCATCGCGACCGTGCCGTCCGCGGAACGGCCGCCGCCCCCGCCCGCCTACGAGTCCGGATTCGAGATGGCCGCCTCCGAGGCCGATCCCTGGGGCCTGGCGACGACGGTGGAGCGGCCCCAGGAGGTCGTCATTCCGGAGGAGACGGAAGAGCTTCCGGCTCCGATGGCTCCTTCGAGTCGTCTGACTCCTTCGCCGGGGGCCGCGCCGGACGCCGGCGGCCTGGTCGGCCAGCTCTCCGACAAGTCGGCCGAGGTGAAGCTCGCGGCCCTCGACCAGGTGAGCCGCTTCCCCGACGAACGCGTCTGGCAGCAGGTCGAGATCCTGGCGATGGACAAGAACGACGCGGTGCGCGAGAAGGCCCGCAGCCTCCTCAAGGATCACTACGGCGCCGATGCCGTCGCCGACCTCTCCTCGGCCGCCATCTCCATCCAGCAGCGAGCTGCCATCGACCTCTCTACCGCCGCGATGCGCCTGGCGCGCGGCCAGGACGGCGGCGTCGAGGACGTTGATGTCACGGTGGCCGCCTCGCAGACCGGCATGTCGCGCTCGATGCGCACCGGAAAACGCGCCACGCGGGCCGGCCGCACGCTTACCCAGGCGGCCCACGTGCCTCCTGTACGTTCCACCGGCTGGCCGCCGTGGGCCATCGGCGCCGTGCTGTCCGCAGCGCTCCTGGTCGGCGTCGCCGGCCTGGTGAAGCTCGCCCTCTCCTACGATCCGGGAGGCCCCTCCCCGACCACTTCCGGGACGACCTCCGACGACTCAGCGGGCGGCTCCAAGCTCGCCCAGATCGCGCGCGCCAAGGACCTCGGCAAGTTCATCGGAATCGCCGTCAGCTTCCCCGGCAAGGTCGTCGACGCCAAGCACCAGGAGGCCCGCTACGTCATCCAGTCTGGCCACGGCAACATCGTCGTCCAGTTCGTGCGCTCCCTCCCCAAGCCGCCCGCGGTCGGCGACCAGGTCGACGTCGACGGCGTCCTCTTGGGCAAGACCCGAGACGGCAGCCTGCTCTTGCGCGGCCGAAAGCTCACCCCCGCTCAGGGGGGATGAAAACCGGGGACACACGACCAATTTAAAAAGAATTGGTCGTGTGTCCCCAATTTCCGGGCCGAGCGCTCCGGGCCGGCTTCCCATCCGGGTATTCCTCTGCTACCATCTAGTCGTGAAACGCCGCAGCCTCACTTTGGCCATGATCCTCGGCGCTGCCGCCATGGCCTGCGGCCCGCTCCACGCCCAGGCGGCGCCGGACAGCGCGGACCTCATTCGAACCACCCGCTCTCAGCCTTCGCACTCGACCGCCACGGGCACGGCCTCCAAGCAGGCCGACTGGAAGGGCGTACGGCCCGGGAGGACCACGCGCTCCCAGGTCGAGGCCTTGCTGGGACGGCCGGCCAGCATCCGCACCGGCGAGGACGGCTCCACGCAGTACGTCTACGCCCCGGGCGCCCACCTGGGCTTCAACCGCGTCATCTTCGGGGCTGGCGACGTCGTGACGCTGGTCGGC
The DNA here is from genome assembly GCA_016190005.1 of Candidatus Wallbacteria bacterium. Classification (GTDB taxonomy): domain Bacteria; phylum Muiribacteriota; class UBA6191; order JACPRK01; family JACPRK01; genus JACPRK01. Next base: position 19,856 of record JACPRK010000155.1, read on the forward strand.
ATCGGACTGTTCGACGAGAAGGACCGGGTCAAGCTCTCCGAGCTGAAGGCCCGTCACGGGGAGCCCAAGCGTGTCTCCGACAAGAGCCTGCGCGACCCCCACTCCGAGCAATCCACCTATCTCTTCCCGATCGAGGCTGGTCTCTGGGTCGTCGCCGATCCGGCCACCGACGAGGTCCACGGCGCCACCTTCTTCGACCCGACCTCCGGGGAGCCCGACATCCCCGTTCCGCAGGCGTCTCACCACAAGTAGTGGCTTGACTTTTCGGGCCGCGGGGTGTATTTCAGACGGCTCCGTTTTTTCGTCGACCTCCGAGGAGTCGCCCCATGCACCGACGCTCGTTTCTGCGGACCGGATCTCTCATCGGCGGCCTGGCCGCTCTCCTGGCGATGGCGTGCCTGCTGCCCACCGCCTGGGCCGGAAACCCCAGCCCCGCGGACCTGATCGGTCAGCCGGCACCGCTCTTCACCGGCAAGCTGATGGACGGGACGGTCGTCAACCTGGAGGACCTGCGCGGCCGCGTCGTGGTGCTCGACTTCTGGGCCACCTGGTGCTCCTACTGCCGCGACGCCATCCCAAAGGTCCAGGCTGTCGCGCGCCGCTTCGAGAACTCTCCTGTCACCCTGGTCGGGATCAACCTCGACCGCGACCGGACCCCCGAGCAGATCGCCGAGTTCCTGAAGCGCTACGGCATCTCCTTCGGGCAGATCCTCGACCCGGATGCCCACGTGAAGAAGAAGTACCTGGTTCGCGGCATCCCCTGCGCTGTCGTCATCGACAAGCAGGGTGTCGTCAAGAGCGTCCACATCGGCGATGATGCCGAGCTCGAGCAGAAGCTGGGCGGCCAGGTCGCCAGCCTCCTCTGAGCCCGGCCACCAGGCCGTTTCACCCGCCCTGGTAAGCTTCGGAATTCGCTCCAGACTCTCGCCCACCCGGACCCCGCAAACGTACGGGGGTTCAGGGGGTCTTTGGCCCCTTGACGGGAGTGTGAGGGCAGGGCCCTCACTCAGGATCAGTACCACCAGCGTCCCCCTGCCCGTCCTCGGAATTGCCCCCCCGCTAGACGATCGCGCATTCCGTCCGCATAATTCTGCGGACTTCGACGCGACCGTGTCATGACGGGGCAGGCCATGAACAGAGCACACC
>JACPRK010000156.1 GCA_016190005.1 Candidatus Wallbacteria bacterium
CCTCTGCGGTCCCCGTGGCCTCCCCTCCTCTGCGGTGAATCAGCTTCCCTCTACTCCGAATCTCAGGCTCCCCGGGCGCGGATTATGCCTTGACCTCGGCCAAGGTGCAGTGTATGATACGCGCGGCTCCGGAGTTCGACGGGAGCCGCCTTTGTCGTGGGCGGTTAGCTCAGCGGTAGAGCATCTGCCTTACACGCAGGGGGCCACAGGTTCGAATCCTGTACCGCCCACCACCCACGGCGGGGCAGGAGTGTTTGGAGCAGTACAGCGCGGGGCGGTAGTTCAGTTGGTTAGAACGCCGGCCTGTCACGTCGGAGGTCGCGAGTTCGAGTCTCGTCCGCCCCGCCACCCGCCTCTCGGACCGGGAGGAAGTAATCGGTCCAGACACCCCGAGTGCCGCGGTAGCTCAGATGGTAGAGCAGAGGACTGAAAATCCTCGTGTCACCGGTTCGATTCCGGTCTGCGGCACCATCGTCATTGGCCGTTGCTCAAGCGGTGAAGCGAGCGATCCGGTTGGAGTGACCGGGGGACCGGCCAGGGGGGCGCTGGGGTGAATTTGGGGTGATGACACGTCGGGCGCCGCACTGTGCACGACGCGGAGGGCTCTCCCCGCGGAGCGGCTGAGCGCGGCCCGGACGTTCGCCAGGTAGTCGGGCGACAGGTGCGCATAGATCATCGTGGTCGTGATGGTCGCGTGGCCAAGCGCGGCCTGGACTTCCGTGAGCGGGACGCCCTCCGCGACCAGGAAGCTGGCGTAGGTATGGCGGCAATCGTGGAGGCGGCCGGCGAAGCACGTGGCGCGCTGCACGCGGTCGAGGATGCGCCGGAAGCTCCGGAGCGGCTGGCCTCCGCGTTCGGAGAGAAACACGCGTCCGACGCGGGTGTGGCGAGAGAGCAGCCACGCCTTGAGGTCCGGGGCCAGCGGGACGGAGCGCGACTTGTGGCTCTTGGGCGAGAAGTCGACCGTGTTGGGCAGTCGGACCGTGTCCCGTTCGAAGTCGCACCACTCGAAGGAGAAGTGCACGAGCTCCCGGTACCGCATACCCGTACGAAAGGCCGCGAGCAGGAGCCCCAAGGCGTTGCCAGCGAGCGGAGCCAGGATCGACGCGACCTCTGCCGGCGTGTAGAAGCGGGGCTCGACGTGCCGGGGGGCCTTCGGCGAGCGCAGGTGGGCGATCGGGTTGGCGGCGACCAGCTCCTGTTCGACGCCCCAGTTGAAGAGCCGCTTCAGGATCTGCAGCTCCTTGTGGTAGCTCGAGGCCGACATGCCCTTCTGAAGGCGCGTTCCGAGATACCGGACGATGTCGGCACGGCCCAAGGCCAGGACGTCCCGCCCGCCCAAGGCCGGGAGGATGTGCTTCTTCAGACGCCGCTTGTAGTAGAGCCAGGTGTGGGGCCTCGAGAGTGATTCGGTCGCCCGAAGGTAGCGGACCGCCAACTCCCGCAGCGTGATCGCCTGACGCGGCTCTGCGATCCCCGCAGCGCCTCGCAGAAGTTTCGCGTGCAGGGTGTCGTGCCAGGCCCGGGCAAGCTCGTGCGACGGGAAAGTCTTGCTCGCGATCTTGACGCCGCCGAAGTAGACCTCGGCCTTCCAGTTGCGCGAGTCACCTCGACGCGAGATGCCCACGGCTCACCTCCTGGTCGCAGAGAACCAGAGCAGACGGTCTGAACGGTATCACAGGTCGAACCTTCTGGCATCGGCCATCCAGTCGGGCTCGGATGCGACACTCGTTCGAGGCCGCGACGTCGATTCCGGGGCCAGCTGCCTGGGGAGGTGCATGTCGGACTCGTAGTAGGCATCGACCGAGGCGCGCAAGAATCGCAGCCCGATTCTGGCCTTCTTCTGCCAGGCAACGAAAGGCTTCAAGCGGTAGGCAGCCGAGCGGCTGAGGCCGTACTCGGCCATCAGGTCGCGCACGCGGAGCCAGCGGCGGGCAGTGCGTGTCGGGTGCTCGGTCACGCCGAGGTGGCCTCCTGCCGGGATCCGACGACGGCGCGCCGCTCCCGCTGGTGTCGGGCTGCTGCTTCGCGTTGCGTACGCCACTCCCATGGCTCCAGGAGCTCACGGTGCGCCAGGCGGAGGAGCCGTTCCACGAGCACTGCGGCGTCGGCGGCGTTGCCCGCGAACCAGACCGGCAGCCCGTAGCGCCAGGCCCAGGCGGCCAAGGAGCCGACGATCGCGCTCGGGTGGATCGCCGAGTGCTCGGGCGGGCTATGCAGGATGTCGCTAAGAGCGCCCTCGATGACCAGCGCGCGGAAGGGCACGGCGCGGAGTCGCTCCAGCTCGAGGGTGAATCGCTCCCGGCCGCCGCCCAGCGTGCCGTAGAGATCGGACAGGCTCTTGCGCTCGATCGCAATGAACCGCTCGAAGCCGAGCAGGGAGTAGTCCCCGGCGCGCAGAGTGCCGCGGACGGCGCCGGGCAGGGCGAGCGGGCACTGCTCGCGGGTGTCGATGACAGGAGTGAATGGGCAACTCGTCACGACCGGGCGACCTCCTCGGCCGACGCTGAGGGGTCCGCCGGACCCGTCGAGGTTGCTAGGTGGCGGTAGGTGGCGGCGCTTCCGGTTAGTTCTCCAAATGTGCGCGCGTGGGAGGGGAATGGGGAGAAGTGCCACCTAGTGCCACCCAGCATGAGAGAAGCCGCTCCCAGCCTCATATCTCGCCATCCTCCGGGTGACGATTGTCTCGCCACTCCGGACGCCACTCCGCGCGAAGTTCGACCCCCAACCAGCGCCTTTGACCCTTCGCGCCCTTGTCCGGCTCGAAACCCAGTTCTCGGAGTCGATCGCGTAGGGTGCGAATCGTGATCTCGCGCTCACCGTTCGCCTCGCACCACTTCAAGGCGGCGGCCTGCACACTTGCCGAAGTCTCCCAACCGCTCGCGCGCACCTCCAAGCACTCCGCGATGAAGGCGCCAACGGTGTCGGACTCCTGGCGGTAGTCGGCCGTGGCGATCAGGACCTCAGCCGGCGGCCGTAGACCTTCGCGCTGCCACGCCAGGGAGCCACGCACGGCCCACGCTAGGATTCCTGGCAGCTCGTGACGCAGCTTTTCCGGCAGGGACCGATCGCGTTCCTCCTCGGGGATCGTGACAGTGAAGGGCACCATCAAGATCCGACGCCAGATCGCTTCGTCGGTGCCGCGGATGTTCGGCTTGTGGTTGGCGGCCAGGAAAAGCTTGTGAGTCGGCTCGAACTCGAAAAAGTCCTGCCGCATGAATCGGGCCTTCATGCGGTCTTGCCCGGTCATCTGCTTGACCAGCGTCTCGGCCATTCGCTTGCCCTCGCCGACCTCGATCGTGGCGACGAAGCGGGCGCCGGCCAGGTCGGCGATCTCCGTCGGGTGGCTCTCGTGCTGCTTGAGCACTAACAGCTCGGGTGCGGATTGCCGGCCATAGTCGCCCAGGGCGCTCAGGAGCGAATTGAGGAGCGTCGATTTTCCGTTCTTGCCGCCTCCGTAGAAGAAAAACAATACCTGCTCGGAGGTGTCTCCTGTGAGCGCGTAGCCGGCGGCACGTTGTACGAAGTCAATCAGCCTGGAGTTGCTGTTGAAGATGCGCTCGAGGAACGCGAGCCAGCGCGGGCACCTCGCATCAGACGAGTATTCGACCGGCGCGAGCTTGGTGAGCAGGTCGGCCGGATTGTGCGGCCGGAGGTCGCCGGACCGGAGCTCGATCGTGCCGTTGCGGCAGGTCAAGAGCCAGGGATCACTGTCAAGCTGATCGGGGCCGACCGGAATGCCGGGCTCGCTCCGGGCCAGGCGGATCATCGCCTCGATCCGCTTCTCGCCCTGCGCGGCGATCGCGCGCCTCAAGTTGGCCTCGGCCACTTCTCGCGCTTCTCTCGAAGTTGCGAGGGCCAGGCCGTCAGACGCTTCGCGGCGCAGCTCGAGTACGACTCGCTTTGCCAGCGTGGTCACGCGGGCGCCCAGGTCGGGACGCCAGCGCCGACCATCCCAGTAGTACCAGCGACCATGCTCCCAGCAGAACCGCAGGCTGTGCCCGTGAGCCAGTACCAGACGCCGCGCGAGATCCAGATCGGTGCCGAACTCCGTCTCGTGGCCGGCGCCTGTCGGTCGGTGAGTCGCGGTGGCCTCGACGTCGCCGGGGGCCTGCTCCTCGAGCGGCAGCGCGTCGTAGTCCTCGAGCGTCCGGCCGGCCAGGGTGAAGAAGTCGCGCAGGTCCTTTGCGGGCTTGCCGTTCAGGGCCTCGAGCTTGCCCAGCTCGGCGGGCAGGTTGCGAAGGTGCACGACGACGCCGGCGGCGGCGAGCTTCCCGGCTGTCATCTTGGCCCCCTCGCGTCCCGCGTCGTCCAGGTCGTAGGTGATGATGACCTCGTGGCCCAACGTCTTCAGAAGAGCGACCCACTCCGGTTTGAAGGTGCCCTCGCCTGGCACACCGCAGACGAACCTGTCAGGGGCGCGCTCGAGCAGGGCGAGAGCGTCCCACTCGCCGGCGCACAGGTAGACCGGGCCCGGTCGGCTGTCGCGCACGGCATCGAAGTAACCGAAGGGGAAGGTCTTCCCACCAGGCCAGGACTTACCCTTGCCTCCGCCGGTCGGTTTGCGCCGTAGGTCGACAACACGGCCGCTTGCGTCTCGAATGGGAAGCGTGAAGCAGGAGAGAGCTCGCGACCAGCCGAGACCGTGGCGCAGAAGGATGTCGGCGGAGATCGCTCGCTCTTCGGCAAACGTGGCCAGGAGCCTCGGCAAAGTTGACAAGGCAGTCGCGCACTCGGCGGCCAACTCTTCGCTTGGCTGCGGATGGGGCGGTCGGTGCCCCTTCGCTCCACCGTCCGGATTGTAGTGATGCGGACTTACCGGCTGTCGTGCCGGGAAGAGATCGCTGTTCGTCAGGCCAATGGCGCTCACGACGGTCGCGAAAGAGCAGCCTGCGTGGCATTTCAGGAGCACCTTGCCGTCAGTACATTCGCTCACGCTCAAGCTCGGACTCCGGTCATCGTGCGCAGGACAGCGGGCCAGGTACCCGCTGCCTTGCTGGCGCGCGTCAGGAAGCTTGGACAGGACCAACTCGATCGGCGCGGCGTTCATTCGGCCATCACGTCCCACGCGGTCTGCCAGACGCGGTTGGCGGCCAAATCGTTGGGGATGCCCTCGAGCTCGGCGAGGAAGCGCGGGAGTGTCCAGGTTCGGCAACACTCGCCCGCGCAGCGGAGGCGCCGGCCCTCGGCGGTGACCTCGAGGCACTCGGACGTCGAGAAGCAGGCGGGGCAGCGGGCCCTACCTCTGCGCCAGTGGAGGCCAAAGAGGGCCGAGGCCGTGAGGCGTGCAACATCCGCCAGGTACAAGGAAACGTCTGGGGCCGATAGTGTGAAGAGCGGCGGCTGCCGCCCACTCTCTTGGCTCGGGGCCCGTTCGGGCCGCATGGTGCACTGCACAAAAACTCCTTGCGGTTGGCACCGGCCCGGGGTATCCTTCCCCTGTTACTTGGGCCGCCTGCCGTGTTTTGCGCCATCGAGGATTCGTCGCCTCGGTGGCGCGGTCATTTTGGGGATTACGTGATGCTGTTTTGCCTCCGGAAAAGACCAGCGGCCCGCCTTTCCTCCGAGGGCCAACCCAGGGAAAAGCGAGCCGCGAAATAGCGTGAGACTTAGGCCCTCGGACTAGAACGCACCACTTGGCGCGCCCCCGTATATACCCGCCGGCTCGCTGGCGCGTTGCTCGTAGTGTTGTCGATGCCCGCTCCAGGACAGCTATTTGTGCAATGCAAAAAAAGTCCGCAAGGCCTTATGTATTACTGCTTCTGACGATGGATGCCGGAGGATGAAAAAACTCCGCCCAAGAGGCGGAGTCGATTCTGAAAGCTCTTCCTGGCCGTGGAAGGGAGCGGGCCGGCGGGGCGCCCAGGAAGCGCCGTTCGGTAGCTGGCCTAGCCGGCCGCTCGGAGTGAGGTTTTCAGTCCAGATCGAGGTGCTCCGCACCGGGGGCGCAGTAGCGCCCGAATCGCACAGCCAGAGGCCTCAAGACACGCCGGAGCCAGGGATACACTCGGTTGTGGATGCCCGTCATCCAGCGTGCGAAAAGGCTGCCGTCGCACGTGCCAGCGTTCAAAGAGGCTCGCCACGTCCTCCACTCGCCACCGTCGTCTTCCCGCCGCATCTCCATGGCCGGGCCGTTCTCCTTCAGGCGGGATGTCAATTCGACAGCACCTGCGGGTCCATCGACGGTTGCGCTGCTCCAATCCCGAACTGCGGTCAAGGATGCTGTCGCCAATTCCGAGCGAACGGTGACGCCGGACATGTGTTCGTTGCGAGCGAAGATCTCGACGCCCTTTGCTCCAGCGGCGTTCATCAGATGGAGAATTGCCTCATTCTCGTCCACGCGCAACATCGATCGTTCCCGCCCGGCCTCATCCATAAGTGTGAAAACAGGCACCTGCTTGCCATTCTCACCCTTTAGCGTGAGCGACACGCGGCAATTGCGATCGGCATCGGCCAACGAGATGAAAGGACAGCCCGTCCCCCCATTCAGTCCGAGCACGAGCATGCCGTGATCGCTCTCGAGTATCACTCGCGAAGCGCGGATCTCGTCAGCCTTGATCCGTGTGCTCTTTCGCTTCATGCGGCTTCCTCCTTCTGCGCCTCGGGGGCGTCGCGCCGCCACTCCTTGCGGCTGTTCGGATGCCACTTGAGCTCGTCGTCCAGGTGCTCGGCGAGTCGGCGGGCGGCGAGCTCCAGGAGGCTCAAGTGCGCCAGTGCCTGGACCACTTGGCCGTCCTGGGCCAGCTCATCGGCGGCGATGATCATCTCGCAGATCGCCCGGAGCGTGTAGCGCTCGTCCTGCATGGCGCACCAGAGCCTCTCCGATGCGCGCTTGAAGCTCTCCCTGCGCTCGTCTCCTGCCTTCAATCCTTGCGGGCGCTCCGCGGCGCATGCAACCTTGGTTCTAGCCACGATGGACCTCCTTTGTCCTTCGGGGTCAGCCCGCTTCGGCCGTTGGTGCGGTCGTCGCGGGCGTTTCAGTTGTCCGGGGGGTGTCAGCTCCTCTTGCGACCCGACGCGGGCGGCGTGACCGTCGCCTGCAGGAACCGGGCGGGGTCCTCCTCGAGTGCGGTGATGCCCAGGCGCAGGGCGGCGCGGGTGATCGTGTTGCGGCTCGCCACGGGGATGCGCTCGCTCAGGGCGTCCAGCCGCGCCAGGTCCTCGGGCGCCACGCGAAAGTGAATGACCTCGGTAAGCCCGCCGCGGGCGGTCGCTCGTTTCTTCTCGGCCATGGTCGCGGGTTCCTCCTGTTCGGCGGCCCACGCGGCAAGCCGGGCCTGTTTCGCGGGTGAGATCAACTCGGGATACTTGAGGGTCGCGGCGGCCCGCCGTCGGCGCGAGGCGGCCACGGCTGCCAGGTCGACGGGTCTTCGCGTCACGCGACCTCCGGACGGACCAGCCGCGCAATCTGCGTGAGGGCGAAGGGGCGGCCGGCGCGGGAGAGCCAGCCGGAGCGGACGAACTCGGCGACGATGGCGCGCAGCGAGAGACCAGCCGCGCGGAGCCGATTGGCTTCGGCGAGGACCAGCTGCTCGGCGTCGTCGGCCTCGAGGTGCAAACCGTCGGCGGCCAGGCGGTAGCCGTAGGGCAACTCGCCGGTGCGTTCGCCGCGGGCTCGCTTGGCGGCCAAGGCGGCGCGGGTCCGAGCGCGGATGAGAGCCCGCTCGTACTCGGCGGCGCCGTCGAGAATCTGGCGCAGGAAGGCGTCGGCGGGCGTGTCGCCGTTGGCGACGCCGTCGGCGCAGGCCACCCGAGCGCCCAGGCCGGTCACGGTGCGCTCGATGGTGGCGGCGATGTAGACGTCGCGGGCGAGCCGATCGCGCTTGGCGATGACGAGCACGCCGGCTCCGTGCTGGCGCATCTCGACCAGGGCGGCAGCCAGGGCCGGGCGGGCGTCAATCTCGCTGCCGCCGCTCACGCCGGCGTCGACGCACCAGGCGGCCACGGTCACGCCCTCGTGGGCGGCCCAGGCCTCGATGGTGGCCCGCTGCGCCTCGGGGCCGAGTTTCTGTTCGTCGGTCGAGACCCGGATGTAGGCCACTGCCACTTGCGGATTGCCTGCTCGGCTCTTGCTCATGCCCTCGGTAGCTTACACGGATGTTGCCGATGTGTCAACATCCGAGTCCGGTAATGGTGTTGTAAGGTGCTCCTCTGATGGCCGCCAGCAAACTCCCCCCCGAGGTGCTCCGAATCATCGGGGCTGGCGAGGGTGTGTTCTCCAGCGAGGCGGATCAGGACGTCGCTCGGCTGGATATCGAATGGGACGACGTGGTCGCCGTGGCCAGCTCCGCGGAATGGCGCAAGCGGACCCGTGACGCCGAGGGTGCGGCGGAGTACGTTGAGGCAGTACGAGGGCGCGACACTCACGGCCGGAAGCTGTACACTGCTGGCAAGCCGATGCAAGTAGAGGGTGAAGGGACGCGCTGGTATGTCATCACAATCCACGAATCCGACAAGTAAGGGCATCTGCCCCGAGTGTGGGAAGGGCAAGCTGTTCCAGGTCGTCGCGTCCCGAACCTACGAGGTCGACGGCCAGCGGGTCCGAGTCGATGGATTGCTCCCGTGGGAGTGCGAGACCTGCCACAAGCGCGTGTGGCCGAACGCCGAGGTACAGCGCGCCCGCCAGATCATCGCGTTCAAGTTGCACAAGGCCGCAGCGTGACACTCATCGCCGCCACCTGAGCGAGAGCCAGTGGGCGATGATCGCCGTCAGGCTGAAGGAGCACTTCAGCGCAAATTTGCGCCCAGGTCGGCGCCTCCCGCCTGGTAGGTAGGGTCAAGCCGGGTCACCTTGAGCCCTGCTGGCTCGCGTCTGGCCCTGCCTGCGCCTCGGCGGGATCGGCCGGCCTCTCCCCTTGGGGGCCGGCGGGGTATGTCGGCGTGTCACATAGTCGGGTTCACCACGCCAGGGAGTGTCACAACGACATTGCCATATCGATTCAAAAGATGCGGTGACACGACTGAAATCGCGCATTGTGGCATGCTCCGTGCTGGGTGCGGTGTACACGCACCGTCCGGTCAGTGTACGCGAAGGGTAGGACAGGTTTGTCCCAAGTATGCAGGCCTGGCCGGCGATTGCGCGTCGCGCTCAACTTGGCACAGGAGTTGAAAGACCCGTCGGGCCGTTTGTCTCGCAATGGTAAAGACGTTGTCTCCTTCGATTGCGTGACGAACGCGTAATGATGGACAACAGGCGACGGCCCCCGGGGGAAGGGCCGGCCAGCCGGGCGAGAGCCCGGTCAGGGACGAGGACCAGCGGCCGGCGCTGCGGCGGACCCGGCTGGACCCTACCCTACGGGAAGGTGGCCGGCGGTGTCGGTGACAGGCCGATCCTGCCAAACGAACCCTCTCTCACGCCGCATCCTGCCGAGTGTCCGATACGGAGACGTCAACTTCCACCGCGGCCGGCAGCGGTACGGACTGGCCTGAGCGGGCTGCCTGGATGCGCTGCAGCTCATGAAGTGCGCGGTACAGGCTGCGCTCGATTGCGGCCTCGTACCGGGCCAGGTTGGCGAGCGCCTTCTGTTCGGCAAGAAAGGCCATGGCAAGCGTGGGGATCGGACCGTCTCGGCGTTCCATCGCCTCGTACCACCTTTCCTTGCAGCGCTCCAAGAACTCGGGCGCGGCGACATCGAACTCGTCTCCCATCTTGCCGAAGATCGACTGATGGTTCTCTTGGCGCTGCATCTCCAGCTTCCGCGGCGTCTCCTCCTGGGTGAGCAGTTCCTCGTCGGTAGGACCGTAAGTCCGTACCGTGTCGTAGGCTTTCCGGACATCAGCTTCGTGGCGGTGGCGCGCGAAGAGCCCCGCTTCGACCAGCTCGAGCAGCCGCAGCCGCCGGGCGGCCGAGACAATCCTGCCGACCAGCAGCGATTCCAGGGCGCCCCGTGGGGCTAGATCCCGACGCATGCACTCGGCCTCCCGACCGAACCGGGCCTCCTCGTCGTCAGGCAGCACGGCCTCCCGAGCGAGCAGGCCGTGCTTCCGGGCGTTCAGGGAGGCGATAGCTCTGCCTCGGGCCGTGCGGGGACCGGTGGCGCCGGTGGTGCTGCGTCGCTTGGTCGGAAAACTCTCGACCGGGGAGGGGGGAGGCGATGTTGGCATGGAACTCAAGGTCGCTCTGACAGTACTACGGGGCCGGCGGCGCGGCGAGAGCCACCGTTCTTGGGGTGGTCATGGTTCGCTGGGGTGAAAATGGGGTGAAGACGTGACGATTATGGGCAATTCCTGGGACTCGCCTGTCGTCATTCTGGGCGTCAAAGGCCGCATGAATAAAGGATGTGAGATCCTGCCGGCCGTGCCCGCCCGCTTCCAGAGCCAGTTCTGGCCGGTTCGTCACTTGAGATTCCTGTTTCGAAGCGGCTTGCGCGCATTCGATTTGGGCTGCGGTCGAAGGACTGAAAATCCTCGTGTCACCGGTTCGATTCCGGTCTGCGGCACCACCGTCATTGGGGGCGGTGTCGAGTCGGCAGTCGCCCGCGCCATGGTCAGATCACCCGACGCCTGGCGCCCCGTCCGGAACTAGCGTCCGAAGCTTGGTGCGGTCTCCCGGCGAGGGGGCCGCAGTCAGCGCGCTTCGACGCCTTCGAAATCGGGGGGCATCTCGCGGAGGCTTACGTTTCCTGTCCCCGCGCCTTGCGACGGCTTCCAGCGGCCCGAGATGTAGGTGAGCCCTTGCGCTTGCTCGCCGAACAGGTATCGGGTGTTGAAGGCGCCGAAGACGTTGGAAACCAGGGGGTACCACGTCGAGTTGCTCCAGACGAAGGGGACTGTGTAGGCCTCGATCGTGGTTGTCTTGGGCACGCGTTCCGCCAGTTCCTCGAGGAAGTCGGGCATGTAGCGGGCGACCAGGCAGACGCGGAAGGCGATGCGCGCACCGGGCGCGAACACCTGGTCGGGTCTCAACCCCAGCTCCCGGAGCCTTGCATCGAATCGGTCCAGAAACTGCCGCTTGTAGTTGAGGATGTGCGTCTTGTTCATCTTGCCCACGACGAGCATTCCCAGGTACTCGTCTTCGGGCTTCACGGGCCTGACATCCGGAAAGTTCTTCTTCGGTACGAGTGTGATGTGGCCGACGAAGTAGAGACCTTTCAGTGGTGTCGAGGCGCGGTCCGCGGAGACGATCGCCTCCGCGAGCTCGTCGGGGGTGTAGAGGCCGTGCAGTCGCTGGCCGCCGAATTGCCTCTGGAACCCGGCCGAGTACTTCTCCTCGGGGCTGCCATCGGGGCTGCTGCCGACCAGCACCGTGAGGACTCCGGGGTCGTTCGCGGGTACGATCCGTACGCTCGAGGCCGCTCGGTCCGCCGAGGAGCCTGCCCGCAGTGCCGTCTGGACTTGCTCGCCGAGTGCCAGCGGCGTGAGCCAGAGGCACAGCAGAAGTGCCAGCAGGCGGCCGCCAACCACGCGATCCCGCCTCGCTTTCAGCACATGAGAAGCTTAAGGACGCAGCTTCGAAGTGTCAATCCGGACCGGGCGCTCCTTGCGGCGGCCTTGTCAGCTCCGGGCTTCGGGCCCCTGGCCTTTCACTTCTCCGGCGGTACCTCGCTGAACGTGACTTTGCGGCCCTCGATCAGCCCCTGGTGGCGGAGCACGTTGTCGGCCAGCACGGGAAGCGCCCAGCCTGGGTTGATCACGAGTCCGCCCAGCCACGCCTTCGTCGTTTGACGCTCGGGGGGCACCGCGCTGTCAATCAGCTCCAGCGCGGCCGTGATGCAGGAATTGCGCGTCGTGTTGTACCGCTCCCGGGAGTGGTCCTCCATCACCGTGCGTCCGATGGAGCGGGCCAGTTTCCGGAGTTCGGGCTGCGACAGCTTCAGTTTCCATCGCTTGACCACGCTGCCGTTGAACTGGATGCTGCGCATCAGGAAGTCCCTCCAGGTGCAGACGACGTACGTGATGCGAAACTTCCTGCTGAACTCGCCCGCGATCATCTGGTACTTCTGCGTCACGCGCAGGTACGCTTCATAGGAGATGACGCAGCCGGAAGCTTCTTCGCCGTCGAGGCTGGTGAATCCGCCGGGAGCGAACTCCAGCAGGATGGCACCATGGCCCGCGGCGAACTTCGGGGCGAAGGGCTTCATGCAGAAGTAGGCGGCGCGGACCTTCTCGGGATCCACCCGCACGGTCGTGAAGTAGGCCTTCCGGCCCACTTTCGCCCCCTGGGGCCGCTCGGTCTGCCGCCACCGGACATCCTGGAAGTAGTAGACGGGATCACGGCCAGGCCTCTGCTCGGCATGCACGGGTCGCGGCGTGCGCTGGTCGAAGCGAAAGGGTTGCTGCGCGAGCGCCATGCCCTCGAACCGGGCCGGGTCCTGTTCCTCTGCCCACTCGCGCTGGATCGCCAGGATGCGGCCGTCGCCCGCGGCAAAGGTCGCAGGCGAGGAGGTCGCCCGCGACGGTTGCGCGGCGGCGTGGCCGATCTGCCCGAAGGCCTCGACGGGAGTCACTTCCTGCGCGTGGCTGCTCTGCACGCAGCCCGCTAGGGCCGAGCAGGTCAGCAATACGAGTACCGAGCTCCGGACCGTGCATCGATTCATGATTCCTCCGTTTGCGCTTCGCCCCCTGGACGGACCCTGGCCTCTGCCGTACTTCAACCCGGGGCCCGCCGCCTACTCCGTGATTGGCAGTGGAATCCCGACCGCTCCGCGGAACTCGGGAAAGTAGGCCAGCCCGACGAGGAAGGCGCCCAGGTAGGCGCTGGGGTTCCTGACCAGTTCGTTCTCCCGGCGGATGCGCTCGCGGCGCTGTTCGTCGGATTCGCCGCCGAGCAGGATGCCGATGCCCGTCGCAACGGCCCCCGCGGTCCCCTCGGCCTCCTTGCGCTTCACCACGAGGTCGAAGATGTGTTTGCTGAGCCACCAGTCGCCCTTCACCGCGAGCAGAGGCACACCGTTGGTGTCCGTGAAGATCCCGGACGGACCGTTGACCTTGAGTTTGCCGCCCAGGAAGCGGAACACCTCGGTGCGATCCGTGATCGTGTCGACGACCTTCTCCTGCCGCTTGTTGAAAACTCCGCGCGTGACCATTCGCTCCTGCTGGCGATAGGAGAGCCGCTCGAAGGAGTAGTACTTCTGACTGAACACCGCGGGGACGAAGATATTCTCCAGATGCTTGCCAGCCTTCTCATCGACGTATCCGACCGGCTTTTCGGCCTTGCGGTAGACGTCGAGCCCGGTGCCGACCGTCAGAATCGTGCGCTGTCGCACCCGGCCCACTTCGGGGCCCGTCTCGTCTCCGGTCTTGAAGAGGATCTTCCCCGCGGGGTCGAGCGTCACGTCCTTCCAGTCGAGAGTCGCCTGGACGGGGGCGCCCCGTGCCTTGCGGAATGAGTAGATGCCTCCCAGTGACCTGATCAGCCCCTGGTCGAGCACTCCCAGCTGCCTGCGTTGCCCCTTATCGGTGAGCCAGAGTGTCGTACGGGCGCCGATCAACTTGAAGTCGCTGTCCAGCTCCAGCAGGGGATAGTCCACGCCCGGTTCCATCGCCCGTTGGGCGGCCGGCTTGGGCGCGGAGGAGCGCGGCAATCCGTCGTAGGAGGGGTCGGTTTGAGCGCGCAGAACGCCCGGGTTCAGGGTCAGGAGCGCGGCCAGCGCAGTCAGAATTGCGGCGGCGAGCTTGCGATTCGCGATCATGGTGACCTCGTACTCCGTTCGGGCATGGCGAAAGCCGGATTGGCTCCGCATCTGTCACTACGGTTCGGGGGGGGCGATGTTGCCGGGGGGCTGGACGTGTCCCGCTGCGAGAAGAGCCGATAGGTGGCCGGTGGATGCGCGTGAGAGATCGACCTGGAGCTTCCGCCAGGCTCAGAGCATCTTGAAGAAGTCGTTCCCCTTGTCGTCGATGAGGATGAAGGCCGGAAAGTCGACCACATCGATCTCCCAGACGGCTTCCATACCCAGCTCGGCAAAGTCGATGACCTTCACGCTGCGGATGTTCTCCTTGGCGAGAATGGCTGCGGGGCCGCCGATGCTGCCCAGGTAGAAACCGCCATGGTTCTTGCAAGCGTCCGTCACCTGCTGCGAGCGGTTCCCCTTGGCGATCATCACCATCGAGCCGCCGGCGGCCTGGAAGGTGTCGACGTAGGGGTCCATGCGGCCGGCCGTCGTGGGGCCGAAGGAACCGGAGGGCATACCGGGAGGGGTCTTGGCGGGGCCGGCGTAGTAGACGGGATGGGCCTTGAAGTAGTTCGGCAGTCCCCGGCCGGCGTCGAGGCGTTCCTTGAGCAGGGCGTGGGCGATGTCGCGGGCGACCACCATCTTGCCCGTCAGCGACAGGCGCGTCTTGACGGGGTGCCTGGCGAGCTGGGCCAGGATCTCGGCCATCGGACGGTCGAGGTCGATAGGGACTGCCGGGGCCTCGACGGTTTCACCGGCTTCGAGCAGCCAGCGCGCGGGGTTCTCGTCGAGCTGCTCGAGCCAGAGTCCCTGACGATCGATCCTGGCCTTCACGTTGCGATCTGCCGAGCAGCTCACGCCCATCCCGACCGGGCAGGAGGCCCCGTGTCGAGGGAGCCGCACGATCCGGACATCGTGCACGAAGTACTTGCCTCCGAACTGGGCGCCCAGGCCGCATTCCCGGGCTTTCTGGCGCAGCTGGTCCTCCAGCTCGCGATCGCGGAAAGCGCGCCCGAGCTCGTTGCCTGAGGTGGGCAGCTCATCGAGGTAGCCCGTGGAGGCGAGTTTCACGGTCTTGAGGCACGCCTCGGCGCTGGTGCCGCCGATGACGAAGGCGAGGTGATAGGGCGGGCAGGCCGCCGTGCCCAGGCTCTTCATCTTCTCGATCAGGAACTGCATCAGGCTCTCCGGGTTCAGCAGCGCCTTGGTCTGCTGATACAGGAAGGTCTTGTTGGCCGAGCCGCCGCCCTTGGCCACGAACAGGAACCGGTACTCGCTGCCGCCCGTGGAGTAGATGTCGATCTGGGCGGGCAGGTTGCAGCCGGTATTCTTCTCCTCATACATGCTGAGCGGGGCTACCTGCGAGTAGCGCAGGTTCTCCTCGGTGTACGTGCGGAAGACGCCCGCGGCGAGCATCTCGGCGTCGTTACACTCGGTCAGGACGTACTGCCCTTTCTTGGCGACGATGGTCGCCGTGCCCGTGTCCTGGCAGAACGGAAGCCGACCCTCCGCGGCGATGACCGCGTTTTTGAGCATGGTCCGGGCGACGAACTTGTCGTTCTCCGAGGCCTCGGGATCTTTCAGAATTGCCGCGACCATCTGCTGGTGTGACGGACGCAAGAAGAAGTTGATGTCGCGCATGGCCCGGCTGGCGATCAGGGTGAGCCCCTCGGGCTGGATGCGCAGGAATTCCTTGCCTGCGAGCTTCTCGACGGCGACATGCTCGTCCGTCAGATGCTTGTACTCGGTCTTGTCCTCGCCCAAGGGGAAAGGCTCCTGAAACTTGAAGGCGACCATCGAATGACCTCTCGGTCCGGTGCTGCGCGAGCGCTTGGCGTTACGAAACGTTCCGACGATTCTACCGTACCGACGACGGCAGGTGACGCGCATCACGGCGGGTCGGGCCGACGTAAGCGGGCCCGAGACTTCTCCCGGCCGACGGGTTGCCCAGTTTGAAACCTCGGGGCAGCTCGCGTGTAGGAACGGAGCGGCGGGAAGAGGAGACCACGCATGGCCGCATCTCTCACCCACCTGGTGGCCGGGTTTCTCGTCGTTGCGCCCGTGTTCTGGGTGCTGGAGCGGCGGTGGCCGTCTATTCGGACTCAGCGCATCTTTCGGGACGGTTTTTCGACGGACCTCGGGTACTGGGTCTTCACACCGCTGATCACGCGTGCGATCTCGCGCTTCGGCGTGGTCGCCGCGGTCGTGGTGGTGGGAGCGGCGCACGGTGTCCCGGCGGAGCGGACGGCGCTCTTGCAGTACGTGACGACGCCCAGGGGTTGGGTGGGGACGCTGCCCCGATGGGGGCAAGTGATTGCGTTGCTCGCGGCCGGTGACTTCATTGCCTACTGGGTTCATCGTGCGTTTCACCGCGGGCGGCTCTGGCGATTTCACGCCGTCCACCATTCCTCCCGTGAGCTGGATTGGCTCTCGTCGGTGCGGCTCCATCCGGTCAACGACGTGACGGCCAGGATGATCCAGGTCGCCTTCCTGATGACGCTCGGGTTTCCGGCAGGCTTGCTTGCCGCGTACGTCCCTTTCCTGACCTTCTACGCCGTGCTCCTGCACGCAAACGTGAGCTGGAACTTTGGCCCGTTTCGCTACGTCCTGGCCAGCCCGACATTCCACCGCTGGCACCATACGAGCGAGCTCGAGGGGCTCGATCGCAACTACGCGGGCATGTTCCCGATCTTCGACCTGGCGTTCGGCACTTTCTAAATGCCCCCCGGGCGCGAGCCGGCCGACTTTGGCATCCGGGGCGAGGCGGTACCGGATGGGCTCATTGCCCAGATGGTGTATCCGTTTCGAGCCAAGACTACCGGTTCTCCCGACGACTCGAGGACCCGCTCGAGCTTCGCCCCGAGATCTGCGCTCCGCTGCGCGGCGACCGGCGTCCTGCTCTGGCAAGACCGTTGTCAATCGCGCCGCCCAGTGAACGGGAGAGTGGAGCGCTGTGATCGATAGACTGCGGGAACGATTCGGGTCGAAGCGTTGGGTCGGACTGGCAATAGCGCTGCCGCTGGCGGTGATTGGACCGTGGTTGATTCTCGAGACGATTCTCTTCGGAAATCACGGTCCGGTGACCGGACTGCTCGACCTCACGGGGATCTTCGAGTACGATGCGTATCTCGGCCTGCATCTCCCGGTAGTCGGGGTGGCGGCGAGCTTCATGGCCATGTCCTTTTTTCTTTGGATGGGCGACCCGAGGAATCGTCGGGCGGAGATTACGGTTTCGGTGCTCCTGACGCTTCTGTTCTGCGCCAACGTGTTGAGCTTCCTCATCGGGTTGGGGTTCGCCGCCCGGTGAGCGCGCGAGGGCCTAGGTTGGGGGGGGGCGATGTCAGCGATGGAGTGCACGATCGGATCGGCAGCGGCACCCACTTCAGCCTCGACTCTCCTGAGTCCGACGCAGCGGATTCTCGACGCCCCATCAGGGTGACTTCTACCGTGCTGTCCGAGTGCCGGCGTCGGCGGCTGACGGCGCTGACAGGCATCGCGGGCGGCACCGTCTTCACCTTCACGCGCCCGGTCGCGACGGGCGACGACGGCAGCTTCACGATCTCGCTCACGACCGCCGACGCGGCCGGCAACGCGTTCGCCGTCCAGCCGCTCACCCGCACCTTCTCGGTGCAACCATCGCCGCCACCGCTCCTGGTCATGCGGATTCTGAACATCGATGGCGTCCTGGCCAGTCCGAACCAGGCCGAGCCCGACCAGACGGTCGATCTCACGGCGCGCCTGACGAACCTCGGCAGTTCGACATCGACGGTGCGGGGCGTGACGTTCAGGGTGTCGGACGGGCTCGAGGGCCTGGAGTTCCAACCCGGCGATGACTTTCCTTCGAGTAGGGGAAGTCGATCGGAGAGACCTGGTCCTGGCGTGGCAAAACATGGGAGTCGCTGGCTCTGCCGGACCCAGTGACCCCATCGAAGCCGAAGGCCTGGCTCGAGAAGCTCGGCTCGGTTTTCTCGAGCTCGCCGGCCAGGTCGCCGCCAGACCGTCTCCAGCAAGCGATGGCGTACGACTACCGCAGGAAGCGAACCGTTCTCTTCGGCGGCCGGGCCCCCGATGCTGTGGTCGGCGTGCCGTTCTCGGACACCTGGGAGTTCGCGGAGGGCCCCGCAGGTCCGAGGTCCCCGCCGAGGGGGAGGCCGATTGAAGGATATCTCCATGGCCTTCCATCCCCTCCTCAAACGATGCGTTCTCTCGGGCAGCTCGTACGTTCGGACCGAGGGGGCCGTGACGAAATCGTACCTCCTGAATGCTGGCCGCTGGACGGAATTGAAGACGGACACGGTCCCCTCCAATCCGACTCCGCACGCGATGACCTTTGACGCTAGGCGCCGGCGCCTGATCCTGCAACACACGGCTCTCGAGGTCACCGGCTGTCTCGGTTTCGATTCGGTGACCCCGGGGCTGGAGAGATGGGAGCTGGCCCCCAAGCATGCCGAGATCGCCATCCAGCCGGAAGCAAGCTGACTCGTGCCGCGATTCAGCCCAACGACGTCCCCTCGCCGGCTACGCCGACCTTCAAGCCCGATGCCAAGGGCATCTGCAGTTTCGGTCTGGTCGTTTCCGACGCGGGTGTCGAGAGCGGTCCTTTCTCAATACGTGTGGAGCTGGAGCGCTCCGAACCGAAACAGAACAGGATACATCTCTTACATGCGCTCCCGGGCCGCCCGCGTCCCGTCCGTAGCTGCTCCCACTGCGACGACGGAACGACGGAGGCAGAGCATTGGCCACTTCGTGCGCGCGACAGTACGCCTCTCCCGAGACGGCCGGCGACGGTCAACCGGAAGATGCTATCACCCTTGCGCCGCGAACTATCCACGCACCCCGCCGCAGGGCCGCAGCTTCGGCGTTGACTTGATCGCCCCTGCATGGTAACTTCCGCGGCCAATCCGAGGCCGGGAACCGGCCCGGCAGGAAGTGAGCGGCATGATGCGGAGTCAGCGCGGGGCGGCAATGATCCTGGCGATTGGGCTGGCTGCCGGCTGCGGTGACACTGACGCCGGTTCGGCTGCCTCGGCGGGGAGCGTCCCGGCCCAGCGCGCGGAAGCGCCGGCCATCCAGGATTGGCGCCGGACGCTTTTCGGGGCGGCGTACCAGCAAGAGCTGGTCCTGGAGCGCCGGGCGCTTCGCGAAGATCTGATCCGGCTGGTGGCGCGTCTGGCGCGTAGCGCAGCCCGCGCCGAGGCGATGACGGGCGCGGGCCCAGGGGGACCCCATGGGCGCTCCCGGACGACGCTGGAAGAGGACACGACCTACCTTTCGGAGCGAGGCGTGTTGCCCGAGTCGATGCGCTCCGAGACCGCGACGCCGCTGGACCGGGGGCAGGCGTCCCTGGTCGTGGCGCGGTACCTGGGGCTGCAGGGCGGCGTCTCGGGGACCGTGTTCGGGCTGTCGCCCAGGGTGGCGTACCGGGACCTGGTGTTTCGAGGCGTGATGCCCGGGGGCGGCGAGCACTACCGGATGTCGGGAGCCGACCTGCTGTCGATGCTGGCGAAGGTGCGCGGCTACCAGCGGGCCCGGAGGCGAACGTGAACGGCCGTACGATTCATCTCGTGGCTCTGGGGCTGCTGGCGATCGTGTGCGCCGTGGCGGTGGCCGACGAGCTGGCGCGGGTCCGAGAGGTCCGCGGGGATGCGAGCGTGCGCCGGGCACAGACCGGCCAGTACGAGGACTTGCGCGGAGGCGAGGTGCTAGGCCCGGGCGATTTCATTGCGACGGACGTCGACAGCGAGGTGACGCTGGTACTGAAGGGCGGCGCCACGATCCGGCTGTCGGAGCTCTCACAGATCCGCATGACGCAGGAGCTGCTCTCCTCGGACGCCAAGAAGTTGCAGCTCTTCCTGCGAACGGGCTCGGTCTCGACGGAGGCGCCGCCCGAGACCCTGAAGGGGACGGGTTTCTCGGTGAAGACGCCGGCGGCGACGTCGTCGATCCGCGGGACGACCTTCACCGTGGCGCACTACGACGGCTTCGGCACCGAGGTGAGCTACTCGAGCGGCCGCGGCCATACGTTCGGCCCGGGCGGCCGAACTCTCATTCAGGCTGCCGGCCAGGTAGCGCGGGCGGAGCCTCGCCGCGGCATCGCGGGGCCTGTGACCGAATCGCTCCGTCGAGTCGGTTTGCAGTTCGCGCCTCCCGGCCGCAGTCCGCTGGAGGTCGACGCGGCCCGCGTGGGACGGCCGCTGAACGGGCAGCCGCCCGGCGACCCGACCGATCCCAACCGCTTGCAGGCGCTGTCGGTCGCCGGAGGCCAGTTCTTCCCTCGGTTCCGGGTCTTCATCGACGTGGTTCCCTGAGATGAGAGCGAGCTCCATCGGATCGAACGGGTTCCGGGTCAGCAGCGTGGCCCTGTCGGTCGCTCTTCTGCTCGGGGCGACCGAGCTTTCTGCGCAGCAGGGGCGGGAGCAGGTGCTGCAGCTCCGTTCCGGCCGCGCTGCCGGGGACCTGGCGGCGATGTTCGAGGGGAAGGTCGAGCGCCAGTCGCGCCTGGAGTGGGGGGCGTGGTCCTCGCCGTCCTTCCTTTCTTTCAGCGACGTCGACAACGACAAGAGCTCGGCCAACACGCTGCACTCGCTGGCGATTCTGGACCAGCGGCTCTGGGGGCGCTGGGATGGAGCGGGCGGGCAGACCGCCTACCTGCGGGCGCGCTATCTCGACCTTCGGTACGACCTCTCCGAGGGCGGTTCCCGTCCGACGATTTTCGAAGAGGGGCTGACGCTGGACCTTGGTTACTACGACTTCCGTTGGGGCAACTGGCAGATCCGCACGGGTCGTCAGTACCACAGTATCGGTCGCGGCCTGGTCTTCGACGGCAACCTGGATGGGATGAAAGCTACCTTCCGGCAGGGTCAGTGGGAGATGCACGCGGTCGGGGGGAAGACGCCGCGCTATGCGACGGACCTGGACCCCAATGTGGGGCGCAGCCGTCGAAACCTGATGGGTTTGTCGATGTCGCACGCGACGCCCAACGACCATCGGATCTTCGCGTACTGGTTCGCGCAGGACCAGCGGGGGCATGTCGAAGTCGATTTCCAGGGGCTGGATTACGACTCGGAGTACTTCGCCGTGGGCGCTGAAGGTCCCGTGCGCAATGACGTCGTCTACTACCTGGAGGCGATCCAGGAGAACGGCCTGAGCGCCGAGCTGGGCAGACCGATCGGGGGCGAGCCGGTCGACGCCAACGCCTTGCTGGCGGAGCTGGAGTTCCGGCCGGATCGCCGGCATCACCCGACGATGCAGGTCCGGCTGGCACATGGCAGCGGGGATCCGGACCGGCAGAGCGTGGTCACCAACTTCCAGGGCAACGTCCGACTGACGGACGACACGGCCTTTGTCGGGCTGGGGCAGTTTGACGGTGGGTTGGCACTGTCACCCAGGCTGGCAAACCTGAACGTGCTGAGCGTGGGGACGACCTACAACCTGCTGGAACCGCCCAGGGACGACGACATCCTGACGCTGGCGCTCACGGGTCACGTCTACCGTAAGGACGACGCCGAGGGTGTCATCTCGAACCCGGCGGGCAATCTCAACTCTGCCGACGTCGGGAAGGGGCTGGACCTGCGGGCCGCGTACCGGCCCGGGCATGACCTGACGGTGACTTTGCACGCGAGTCGATTCATGCCAGGGGCTGCATTCGAGCCATTGACTCGGGTCGATTCGACACTGGTCTACGCGAGTTTCACGTACAGCTACTGAGGTCGGAGCGCGATCGTGTCGAAGAGCCTCTTGATGGACCGAGCGCGGGCGGGCTGGCATTGGCGCGTCTGGAGCGCCGGATTGGGGGTGCTCTGCCTTGCGGCCACGATCCTGGCGGGGTGCGGAAGCAAGGGACGATCGGGAGGCCGGGTAGCCATCGAGCCCGGGGCCGTGCAACGCATCGATGTCACACAGGCAAGCCAGGTGCGCTTCGTCGTGTATGAGCGGGGTGACCTTGCCTCGCCGATTCTCGCGGTCCGGTCGACGTCCGTGGGGCGCAATGGCGTGCCCGTGAACTTCGAGTTTCCGGACGTGGCGGCGGGTCCGCACCTGGTCGTCATCCAGGTGCTGAACAGCCAGGGCGCAACCATAGGCGAGAGCATGTGTGTGCTGCCGCTGGACCCGTTTCGGCTGGTGCCGATAAATGTGGTGATCACGTCGGCGGGCATCGGAGTCGGGGCCCGCGAAGTCGTTTGCCAGAGGCCCGTAGATGCGCCGCAGCCGGACGCAGGCGGCGGTCCGATGCCGCCGACGACCGGGCCGGGGGGAGGGCCGATGCCTCCGACGACGGGCCCGGGTGGCGGTCCGATGCCACCGACGACCGGGCCGGGGGGCGGGCCTCCTCCTGGGGGAGGCCCACC
>JACPRK010000143.1 GCA_016190005.1 Candidatus Wallbacteria bacterium
GCAGGCATTCTGGAAAGAGCAGATCTCGGCCTTCTACGGTCAGCTCTTGCACGCCGGGCAGTACTTCGACCCGGTGATGCGGGACATCGAGGCGCTGCTGGTGTCGAGCCAGGAGCGCGTCTCGGGAGACGTGCGCGTGCGGCTCTGCCGGGGCGCCCTGGAGACGCTCGGAGCGCGGAGCCCACACTCGATGATGGACGCCCGGGTTGCTGTTTACGGCGAGGGTATGAAGCTCTGGACGGGCGAGGAAGCGCGCGGGTTCGCCAAGATCTACGGTATCCCGTCGGTGCTCTGGGCGCGCGCGGGCAAGGAGGACGAATGAGGGTCCGGCTCAACAAGCAGGGCTCGGTTACCTACAACCTGCACCTGCCGGACGTCGTCGACGTGATCGACCGCTGCGAGGCACGCACCGGCAACGTCGTCGTCGTCCAGGCGCTCGAAGAGAAGCGCGTCTACGATCAGCTCGAGCTGGTCACGGGTCGCATGGCGCACATCTCGCGGGACGACGTGATCGCGGGCGCGCTCGGCAGCCGGCGGGCCCTGCGCGGGTTCGTCGGCCGGGTGCCCGAGAAGCTGACCGTCGGCGACACGCTGCACGTTCTGAACCTGGGCGGTGTGATCGGCGAGTGCACGAGCGAGAACAAGGACTTCGGCCACCCGCTGCGCGTGCGCGTGCTGGGCATGGCGGTGCGCTCGGGGCGCATCCTCAGCATTGCCGCCAATGCCGTTCCGGAGCGCAAATCGCTCGGCAAGTCGGCGCCGATCGTGCTGGTGAGCGGCACATGCATGAGCGCCGGCAAGACGATGGCCTGCTGCGAGATCGTCGCCAAGCTCACCCAGCGAGGCTACCGCGTGGCAGCAGCCAAGCTCTCCGGCGTCGCCTGCCTGCGCGATACGCTCAACATGCGCGATCACGGCGCCAGCGAGACCCTCAGCTTCCTCGACTGCGGCTACCCCTCCACGGCCGGGCTCGACGACCTGGCGCCGCTGGCCAAGGGCATCCTCTACCACCTGAACCGCCAGAAGCCAGACGTAGTGGTCGTCGAGATGGGCGATGGCATCATCGGTGGTTATGGAGTCACTTCCGTCTTTCACGACAGCGAGCTGATGGCCGCCACCGCCGCCCACGTCATGTGTGCCAACGACCTGGTCGCGGCATGGGGTGCCCGCATGCAGATGGAGTCCCACGGCCAGCGCATCGATGTCATGTGCGGCCCGGCCACCGATAACGACGTCGGCCGCGCCTACGTCGAAAGCGATCTGGGCCTTGCCGCCGCCAACGCCCGCGTCGATCCCGATCGGCTGGCAGATCTGGTCGAAGCCTGTCTCGACGCCACACCCAAGGGCGATCGGCAACCCCGCCCCGGCAAGCTCCCGCGGCCACCCAGGCGACGGTGATGTCGACTCAACGGTAACCCCCTTGCTGTAGCCCGCGTCCCGGAGGTCGGCACGCCATGAACTCACTGATCGCGGCCCTCGGGTTCTTCGTCGTCAGCGTGCTCTACGCGCTGAGCGGGCATCTTCTGTGGCGCTTCTACGCGTTTCTCTGGAGGAGCCTGATCGGGCTGCTCGGGTTCTCGAAGAAGCAGATCGAACCCGAGCCGGCGACCGTCCCCGCGGGGGCGGCAGCGGCGGCCGAGGCGACCGTTGCGCGCGTACTGCAGCAGCACGGGCAGGCGCTCCTGGGGCTGCTCGGCTGCGTGCTGGCAGCCTGGGCGTTTTTCTGGCTGCTGGGCGACCTGGTCGCCGACCAGTTCACGCAGCGCGCGATCCAGCTCGCGGCGTTGCTGCTCCTCACGGCGGCCCTCCTGTTCTGGGGATTCCGTGTTCGCAGCGCCGCACCCGATACGCTCGGCACGGGCCTGTTGCTTCTCGGCTTCTTGCAGATCCCGGTCGACGCCTGGTTCTACGAGAGGTACATCCTCGGCTACACGACTCGTTCGGCTTACCAGGTGGCGTTGCTGCTTGCGGCGCTGGCGACCTTTCTGGCCGTGCGGCTGGGCAGCCGGGTCTTCAGCTGGCTGGCGCCGCAGTGCTTGCTGGCCGGCATCCTCCTTGTCGGATACAAGCTCCACTGGCCCGCATCCGCAGTAAGCTACACGGCGGCTCTTTCGGGTCCTTTGCTGCTGGCGGTAGCTCTCTGGCTGGAGTCGGTGCCTCGCGCGAAGCTCCTGCTGATGCCGATGCGGGTCGCGGCGGTCGCGGCCGCGGTTGCCGCGGAGGCCAGCTTCCTCGGTTCGAGTCCCGAAGCGGTGCCGTGGTTGCCGCTGGCGGTGGCGCTCCTGGGTGGCGGGACGATCGCGACGGTCGCTTACCTGGCGTCGGACCTGCGCGGGCTGCTGCTCTTGCTCCCGTACTTCGGGTTCGCGTTCGTCGAGTACTTCGAGCGTTACTCGACCAGCTACGGGCCGGTCGGGACGGTGGCAGCCATCGCGGGGCTGGCGCTGCTGGCGCTCGAGCGGACGCGCCGCCAGGGGGCCGAGCGGCGCCGCGGGCTCGATCCGTGGTGCGCGGTGCCCGCGCTCTTCTGCCTGTTGCTGGCGCTATCGGTGGACGGCCTGTCGGTGGCGCTCTCGGTGTCGCGCGTGGCCAACCTGACGCCACCCGGGCAGATCGCCGTGACGGGATTCGAGGACGCCGCTTCTCTCTGGGCGGACGCGGAGCGGGCGATCTTCTACCTGGCGCGGCTGGACGGGACACTGGCGTGGGCAAGCGCGTCAGGTCCGCTGGTGGCCTGCGGGCTGATCTACCTGGGCGGAGCTGCGGCCGTCCCGCTCTTTGCGTATGGCGGCGGACTGCCGCTGGCCATCGGCGCGCTCGCGACACTGATGCGGGCGCTGCCCTTCGAGCTGCACGGGCAGTCCTACGCGTTCTGCCTGCTGGTGATGGCCTTGCTGGGCGCGAGCGCAGGGATCGTGCTGAAGCAGCCGAGGACCTTGGCGGCCGCCCGGGCGTGCGGGCTGTTCGCTCATCTGCTCTTGCCGCTGGCCTGGTTTGCGCTGGGTTACCGGCTCTACCAGCCGAACACGACGCCGGAGTGGTTCCTGGCGCTGGTGTTCGCCGTGATCGGGGCACAGGCGATGTTCCACGGGCGAATTGCGGCCAGCTACCCGTTCCTGGCGCGGCTGGGATGCGGGATGCTGGCAGCCTCGTGGCCGCTGGCCATCGGGATGATGCCGTCGTGGGCGGCGCGCAGCGGACTCGTGCCACTGGTGGCGTGCGGTCTGCTGGTGAACGGCGCGATCGTCGGCTGGGCGATGGCGCGCCAGGAAGTCGTTCACGCGCTGCTCGGCGCGGCCGGGCTGGTCCTCACGGTGATCGTGACGCTGACCACGGTGCTCCATGGCGAGATCGGCGCGAAGCTGGCAATCCTCGTGTTCGGTCTGCTGTTGCTCTACGCGGGAACTCGCGGCCGGCGGCGGGCGGTCGTGGGTCTGGCGGCGCTCTGGCTGGCGCTGCCGGCGGCCGCGGCCCCGCCGGCTGTGCCGCAGCGCGTCACGACCCGGGAGACGTTGCAGGCGCTGGCGCGGGCCAACGGGGAGGACCCGCTGATCGCGGTGGTGCTGCGGGCCACGGACGTTCCCGTCCCCGGTTCCGAAACGACGGATCGGCTCTCTTCGAAGTTGCGCGAAGGCCTCTCGGCGTTGAGCGGGATCGATTCGGTCCAGGCGGCGCTGGCGCTGGCGTCGAGCCCGCTGCGGATTCGAGGCAGCGCTGAGAGTGTCGCCTCCATCGAGATCGACCGGGTCCGCGCGGTCCAGCCGCGGTCGCTGCCTTATGCGAATCTGGCGAAGCGACTGCCGGGCAGACCGCAGTTGCCGGACACGGCGGGCGACGAGCTCGACCGGGGCCCGGCAGACTGGGTCCACCTGCGCTTCGAAAGCGCAGCAGCGCTGGGCCGTATCCTCGATCTCTACGAGCAGCGCGGGCGCGCGATTCTGGCCGTGACGGCGCCCGGGCTGGCGCTGCCGAGCCCGGAAGCGAAGTTTCGCGAGATGGCAGGCGTCGAGCTCCGCAAGGCGATCGAAGGCTGCACGGGCGGCGTGCTGCTGATCGGCGATCCCTACCTTGGCATGGCGCCGGAGCTGGTGCTGGCCGCGCGGTTTGCCGACGAGGCCGCCGCGGAGGCGCGGGTTGCGGCCTGGAAGGCCGGGGCGGCGGGTCGCACGGGGCGGACAGGAACCGTGGCGTTCCTGGGCACGACGTCGGGCGGGACGGAGTATGTCCTGGAGGTGTTCCAGGGTCGGGGGCGGCAGCTCGGGTCGGAACCCGACTTCCGGTACGCGTCGCTGCTCGGGCTGAAAGGTCCGGACGGGCGGCTCTTCGTCAGCGAGGAAGCAGTGAAGCGGCTGGTCTCGCCAGGGTTCTGGATCGCGTCGCACCGCCGGGAGGACTGCCTGGCCGAGCTGGCGGATCTGGAGGCAGCGGATGCTTTCGGTCGCTTGACCCAGCGGCCGCTGCCCGCCGAGCCGGAAGGCGCCCGGAAGAAGGCTCTCGAGCTGGGCTGGATCGAGCCGAGGGGCCAGTGCCGGGCAGCGGGATCGACCGTGTCGCGATCGGAGGGCGGGATGTTGGAGTGCTCCTCTCACGGGAGCAGGCTCCGTCCCAGACCACTCCGGGAGACGCCCTCCTTCTGGGTGACCGCCGAGGAGAGTGAGGCGTACTCGAA
>JACPRK010000141.1 GCA_016190005.1 Candidatus Wallbacteria bacterium
CCGCCACCCTCGCCTCCACCGTCCCCACCACCCTCCGGCGGCGGGCGCGGCGGATGCTGCAGCTTGACCGATTCGGACGGCCGAATCCCCGCTTCCCGCCTGCTGCTCTGGATGGTGCCGTTCGCGCTCGTGCTCTGGCGACGCGCCAGATCACCTGCCGGGCGTTGACCGCGCAGGCTGCTCGCCTGGCCAGCCCCCGTGCCCGCCCGTGCTCCCACGCATCGAGATTCCGGGGCTCGCATCGGTCGCCACTTGGGACGTCCTCGCCTGCCTGGCGCTGCTGGCGTCCTACGCGGACCTGGTGTCACGGGCGCGGGCCAGCGGCGTCCATGAGCACAGGGCGGCCGAGCTCTTCCTCGCCTCGATGGTCCTATCGGTGGCAGGCGGTTGGGCCGGAGGAATGCTCTGGGGCCCTCACGACGCCGTCACGGCGACCTCGGGGCTCAGCTTCCTCGGCGCGCTCGTTTTCGGAGCGCCTCTGGTGGTTGCCGTGATGTGGCTGCGGGGTGGGGACGTCATGCGCTTGATGGAGCTTGGGACCGCAAGCCTGGCTCTGGCGCTCGCGTTGATGCGCGTGGGCTGCTGGGCCAACGGCTGCTGCGGGGGACGGCCGACCGAGCTGGCCTGGGCCGTTCTGCAGCCTTCGCCGGCCTCGGGTGCCCCGGTGGCAAGTCACCCCGTGCAGCTCGTCGAGGCGGTTCTGATGCTGGCACTCTGGCGCGGGCTGGATGCGCTCCACGGGAGGCGGCCGGCCCGGTTCGTGGTCGCAGCCGTCGCGCTGGTCGCCTTGGGCAGCACACGGTTCGGCCTGGAGTGGCTTCGGGCCGACTGGCGGCCGGGCGGTCCGCTGCCCGGCCTCTCTTGGGCGCAGCACGTCTGCCTGGCGCTCGCAGCGGCGGGCGCGCTCGCCTGGGGTGCGTCTGTTCGAGCCACGCCGGCCCGCCGGGAGCCGGGCTAGTCGATGACCGCTTCGACGACTTTCTCGGAGCGGAGCCGGAAGAGGATGGCCGCCAGCCCGGTGAGCAGGGCATAGGCGCCCGTGGCGAAGGCGAAGCTGGCCGGAATCGTCTCGACGAAGACCGTCCAGCCGCCGTCGATTCCGAGCGGGACCAGCAGAAGCCAGCTCGTGAGAGTGAGCAGCCAGGCAGCCGAGAGGCCGATGGAGTTGATGAAGCTGATCCAGAGGACCTGGCCGAAGGTCATGCGGTGCTGGTGAACGAGACCCTTCGAGGGGAGCCTGTACGGCGAAAGCACGGCGACGATGTTTCCGATCGCCAGGTGACCCAGCAGGAGCGCCTGCCCGCCGAGCAGCACCAGACCGGCGCGCCCAACAGAGCTTCCGAAGGCGAGCGAGAGCGCCAGTGTAGAGCCCGCCGAGGCCAGGGAGATGAGCGCCCAGTACGCCACGTTCTTGCCGACGAGCATGACGACGGGGTCGACGGGGGCGGTGACCAGGAACCGCAGGCCCGTGCGCTCCAGGCTGAAGGAATTGAAGAGGAGGCCGACAAAGAAGAAGATTGCTGCAAAAGCGACCGAAGGGACCAGCATGTCGCGATCGCGCTCGGGCAGAATCAGCACGCCCGCGCCGAGCGCCCCGGCGAAGAGGAGCGCGAAGAGGACGAGCACCAGGCGGCACTGCGGCTCTCGCAGGAGTAGCTTGAGCTCCTTGAGTGCGATGGCGGCCACGCCACGATGGCCCAGGAAGCGCGCCAGGAGAATGAACTGGCGAGAGTCGGCGGGCGCGCCGCCCTCCACTCGGGACTCGGCGGCCCCGGCGCTGTCGCCCCGGGTGAGGAGCCACTCGGATGCGCGGGCCGCCATCAGCACCGTGAGCAGCGTGACGGCCAGGAGCACGGCGGACTGGTAGGCGAGCTCTACCCAATCGCCCCTGGCGAGCGCGACCAGGGCCTCTGCGGCCAGGCCGCATGGGAGCCATGCTCCGAAGGCGCTGATCTCCAGGCGCAAGAGCACGTCGGCCGCGCCGCTGAAGAAGATCCCGAACTCGATTCCCCAGACGCCGAAGGCTATCACGAGTGGAAGGATGATCATCATCCAATCAGTCGTTTTGCGGTCCTTGAGGAGGTTCAAGAGGAGAGAAAGGAGCAACTGGCTCGCAGCGACCGTGTGGAGCAGGAAGCAGAACAGGACGGCGAGGGCCGCGGGCACGGTCTCCCAGGAAGGCGCGACGGCGACCGCGACGGCCAGGAAGATCGGATAGACGAGCACGGTCGACAGCTCCAGCAGGTTGCCCAGGAAGCTGCCGAGGAAGATGCGGAAACCGCCCACGGGGTAGAGGAAGAGCCGCGTGACGTCGAGGCTCTCGTTGACGCGGTAGCCAAAGAGCGGGAAGGAGAGCCAGAAGACGTAGGCGACGCCGAGAGTGATGTGGAGCAGCTCCCGGGCCTGACGTGCGGGGAGGGTGAGGACCTGCACGCCCAGGAAGAGCGAGAAGGCAGCCATGCCGGTGAACGTGAAGACGAGCATGGCTGCCGTGGCCCAGACGGTGCCCTGGGACTGGGCGTAGGCGCGCTCGGTGAGCCGGCACTTGAGCCAGAGGATGCGGTTCAACCAAGCCACGACAGGTCCTGCTCGAAGGCGGTCTCGCCGATGGTCTGGAGGAAGACCTCTTCGAGGTCCTTGTCCTTGTCGATGCTGAGCGAAGCCCGGATCTCGTCCAGCGTGCCGCAGGCGATGAGGCGGCCCTTCTTGAGGATGGCCACGCGGGTGCAGAGCTTCTCCACGAGCTCCATGACGTGCGAGCTGAAGAAGACGGTCATCCCCTTGCCGACGAGGTGGTTGAGAATGTTGCGGATGGAGCGGCTGCTGACGACGTCCACGCCGTTGAAGGGTTCGTCGAGGAACACGACGGCGGGCTTGTGGATGATCGCCGCGGCCAGCGCCACCTTCTTCCGCATGCCCTGGGAGTAGTCGATGATGAGGCGGCCCCCGTCGTCGGCCATCTCGAGCGTGTGCAGCAGCTGAGCGGTGCGGGTGCGGACGACGGACTCCTCCAGGCCGTACATTCTCCCGGTGAAGTGCAAGTACTCCTCGCCGGTCAGGCGCTCGTAGAGGTGGAGCTCCTCGGGGAGCACGCCGACCCGGCGCTTGACCTCGATCGGGTGGCGGGTCACGTCGAAACCCAGGACCTTCACGGTGCCCTCGGAGGGGCGCAGCAGTCCCGTGATCATCTTGATCATCGTGGACTTGCCGGCCCCGTTGGGTCCGAGAAGCCCGAAGATCTCGCCCGGGTGGACGAGCAGGTCGACGCGGTCGACGGCCGTGATCGGTCCGAAGCGGCGCGTCAGGCCCTTGAGCTCGATGCTCTCCATGGAATCACTCATCCTCGTCGTCTTCGGACACGAAGCGCTCCACCAGGTGGTCGATGCGCTCGAGCTTCTCGCGGACTTCGCTGGACCGCGAGAGCCGCTCCAGGCCGTTGCGGGCGACCCGGCGATAGTAGGACTCCGGCTCGGCCTCCTCGAGGACACGCTGGAAGCACTTGCGCGCGCCCTTGGGCATGCCGGAGCTGACGTAGGCGCGCCCGAGCTTGGCCAGCGCCTCGACCTTGACGTGGCGGTCGGCGGCGAGCTCGGAGGCACGCCGATACCAGCGGATCGCTTCCTGGGGATCGCGCTCCTGGCGCTCCAGGTGCGCCCCGATGTGCAGGCAGGCCAGCTCGGCGCCCGGGAAGCCAGGGTGCCGCTCCAACAGCCTGGCGAAGATGGCTCGTGCGGTGGCGCCTGCCCGCAGCGCCCCCTGCAGGTGGCAGGCCCGCGCAAAGGCCCGCACGGCTACCGGGCTGGCCCCGGTGGATGCCGCCATCGCCAGCGCTCGCTCCAGCAGCTGCGCATTGGCCGGCGCAACCCGGAGACCCTGGAGGTAATGACGCAGCGCGTCACGCGGCTTGCCTTCGGCCCGGTCGAGCGCTGCGAGCTCCGGATAAGTCTCCTCCAGGAAGGGAATCGCCCGCCGCCAGACCAGCGACATCAGCGTGGCGCGGGCGTCCGTCGCGTTCGAGTGCATCAGCAGGCGGCCTCGCAGCAGCACGAACTCCGGGTCGTCGGTGCTCACCGCGTGCTCGTCCAGGGCGGCATTCATCCGGGCGGCGGCCCGCTCCACCAGCCCCATCGCCAGCTCCACCTGGGCCAGCCCGAGCTGAGCGTCGCCGAACGTGCGCGTGTTCTTAGGCAAGGACGCTGCATGGAACCAGAGCCGCGCGCGATGGAGATCGCCGTCCCTCAGGTAGTTGCGACCCAGACGATAGGCCGAATCCCCGGGCCCCGGGCGCTCGCCCAGCGTGTTGCCCTCGGAACGAGAGGGCTCCAGCCGGTAAGCGCGCACCAGCGCCTCCGTGCGTGCGGCCGGCTGCTTGGCGTACCGGAGCGCGCCCTGCTGATAGGCCGCCGCCGAGGCCAGGTCGAGGGCAAAACGGGAGAAGTAACCACCATCCTCTTCGAGGGCAGCCATGAAACCGGCCACCCCGACCAGCGCCGTCGCCGCCACCAGCTTGCGCAACAACCTGAGCTGGGGCGCCGACACACCTGCCAGCAGTCCCACCGGCGGCACCAGCAGGAGCAACATCAACATCGCCCACCGCTCGTGGTACCAGCGGGGCTCGCGGACCGGCGGCGAGAGATGGCGATTGGACACGGGAAAGACCGTCGCATGATGATACGACGCCCGCCCCCGCGACGGTAGAGTGACGGTGCTCGCCTCCCTCTTCCCGTACTTGTCGATTCTCGATTCTCAATTCTCGATTCTCGATTCCCCCACTCACTCCTCGCTACTCACTACTCGCTACTCACTACTCGCTACTCTTAGAATGAGCACCATGGACCCTTGGGCCATCGGCTCCAACGGCGTGATGATGGTGCTGGCCGTCTGCCTGGGCCTGCTGGTCACGTTCCAGCCGCGCCCCCACCGCGCGGCCGCGCTGTTCCTGGGGCTCTGTCTGGCCGCGGCTTGCTTCGGGGCGACCCGGATTCTGCTGGAAGTCCGGACCGGCATCGACGAGAAGCTCTTCTGGAGCCGCGTCGGATACCTCTGCGCGTTCTCGCTCTTGCCGATTCTCCTCGAGTTCCCGGACGCCTTTCTCGGCACGAAGTCGACGTCCCGTATGGCCAGGGCGGTCGTCTGGGCGAGCTGCGCGGCCTTCGTGGCTCTGGACTTCACGCCGTGGATGCTCACCGTAGGCGACGACCGGGTCGTCGGCTCGGGGGGACCTGCGCTCTTGGCTGTCTGGGTCGTCTTCACGGCGGTGAACCTGCGCTTCCTCATCCTGTTCTGGCGGGCGCGTCGAGCCGCCACCGATGAGATGCAGCAGAACCGGATCGACTACTTGATGGCGGGCGTGCTTGCCTTCGGCCTCTGCGCCGGCATCGACATCGCCCATCGTCTCGGGGTCTACAAGCTCTTCCCCGGTCTCATCGCGCAGTGGGGCGTGCTCGCCTTCCTGGGGATGAGCGCCTACGCCATCATCCGCCATCAGCTCCTCGACATCGAGGTCGCCGTCTCCCGCGGACTGGTCTACACGCTCTCCACAGCATCCGTCGGCGTCTTCTTCGTGCTCTTCAGCGAGCTCATGGCCACCCTTGGCGAACGGCGACTTGCCCTCATCCATCCGGCCAACGCCGGCTTCTTCGCCGGCATCCTCGCCGCTCTCACGTTCGACCCCATCCGCTTCCTGGTCCAGCGTGTGGTCGACTACGTCTTCTTCGGCGACAAGGAATCACTCGAGCGTGTGACGCGATTCCGCAAGCTCCACACGATGGTCCTGGAACGAAATCGCGAGGGTCTGCTCGAGCTGCAGCTCCACCTGACCTCGATCCTCGCCGAGTGCGAACGCGAAGCCGCCGAGGGTGGCGCGCGCCCAAGCCCCCCGCAACACGGCGGTCCCCGGACGGTAGCAAAGCGGGACGACGGGCGTGAGGCGGACTAGTCGGTGGGAAGTAGCCAGTGGGAAGTAGCCAGTAGCCAGTAGTCAGTAGCGGGGAATCCTAACGCCCCCCCGCTCATCCTGAGCAGGCCGCGGAGCGGCCGTGTCGAAGGACGAAATCCCGGTACAGGTAGACGCCACGGCCCTTCCCGCATGCCCCGCCGACTGCGGCCCTCGGTGGCGTGTTGTAGACTCATGCTCCGCAGTGAGTCGTCACCTACGTTGCCTCGTCATCCACCGTTCGCCGCAGGAGGCGTCGCGGTTGGCCGGCTGGCTCGGCGAAGTGGGCCATCGGGCTCAAACGGCGCCCTCGACCTCGGCCGGCCTCGAGCTGCTGCAGACTCACGACTTCGACCTGGTGCTGGTCGAAATGCCGCACCCCGCAAGCGAAGGCCCGGAATTCTTCCGCATGGTGCGCGAGGAGCTTGCGCGCGAGGACACGGCCGTCGTCTTTCTCGGCCCCGAGCCGCCTGAAGAGGCGCTTGCCCGGCTCGACACCCTGGCGGTCGTGCCTCCGCATTGCGACAAGCGCCGCGTGACCCGGATCGCCGATTGGCTCGTCGACGGCAGCCAGGCCGCCCCTCCCCTGCCGCAGAAAGATTTCGAGCGCTTCGCCCACCACCTCGAGCGCGTGAGCGGCCTCATCTTCGAGCCCAAGCGCCGCACGACCCTGGAGGACGCGCTCCGGCGCCGCATGCGCCTGGTGGGCGCCGAGGACTTCGAGATCTACTACGGCCGGCTCGCAGCCGGCCCCCATGCCCGCGCCGAGGAGCACCGGCTGGTTCACCTCCTGACGATCGGCGAGACCTCGTTCTTCCGCAACCACGCCCACTTCGAGGTGCTGCGCGAGGAGCTGCTGCCTCGAATCCGCCGCGAACAGGAGCGCGAGCTGCGGCGCG
The DNA here is from genome assembly GCA_016190005.1 of Candidatus Wallbacteria bacterium. Lineage (GTDB taxonomy): Bacteria > Muiribacteriota > UBA6191 > JACPRK01 > JACPRK01 > JACPRK01. The sequence continues at coordinate 6,835 of JACPRK010000141.1, forward strand.
TGCGACTCTGGTCCGCCGGCTGCTCCACGGGCGAGGAGCCGTACACGCTGGCCATGGTGGCGCTCGACGTCTTTCCGGACGCCGAGAAGTGGGACCTCCGCGTGCTAGCGACCGACATCAACTTGCGCTCCCTTGCCACGGCCCGCCGCGGCGTCTACTCCGAGCGTGCCCTGCGCACGACTCCCGGCTCCTACGTCGACCGCCACTTTCACAAGGAGTCCGAAGGACGGTACCTGATCGGCGAGCGTGTCCGGAACCTGGTCCGCTTCGACCAGGTCAACCTCGCCTCGGGCCCGTACCCGGACCGCAACCACGCCGTGATGTGCCGCAACGTCCTCATCTACTTTCGCAGGGAGGGCTATGTGGACGTCGTGCGCCGGATTCGCGACTCCCTGGTGCCCGGCGGGGCCCTGTTCCTCGGTCACTCCGAGACGCTGATGGGCCTCGATCTCGGCTTCCAGACCGTCCAGGCGCATCACACCTACTATTACCGGAAACCGGCTCTGGACGACCATCTCGACTCGACGGCCCCGCCGGAGCCGGCGAGTCCCAGAGAGCCCGCCGCCGACAGGAACCCGCCGCCCCGGCCCCGCCAATCC
>JACPRK010000144.1 GCA_016190005.1 Candidatus Wallbacteria bacterium
ATCTCCCATTTCCCTGGTTGAGCCTTCGCTGTGCTCGATTCTTCATTGCCGGTTCCCGGCTCCCTGTTCCCGGCTCCCTGTTCCCTGTTCGACTGGGACCAGACGCGCAGGCCGGATCGAATTCTCCGACGCGCTCCTAGAAGGTGGAAGTAGGAAGGTGGAATCCGTTCGATATCGCGCTTCGACGAGCCCGGCTCCAGCGGCCCGTTCCAAGCCTGCCCCTCGCTCCCTCAAGTCTGACTTCTGATCCCTGAAGCCTGATCCCTGAAGCCTGATCCCTCAGTTCACCCTCCCCCCCTGCCGCACCAGATCCACGGCCTCGTCGACGCTGGCAGCCGCAGGCACGTACTTGAGAAAGAAGTCGAAGATCGATTTCACCTCCTGACAGACCTTCCCCTCGATCCGAAAGTCGGGCTGCTCTCCGCGAACCACGACCATCTCACGGCGGCCGTTCATGTGGTAGAGCTTCGCCAGGAGCGCGATCCCCAGGCTGCCGATCCAGTGCACGCCGGTCAGATCGACCACCAGCGGCCCAGGCCCCTCCTCGTGCAGAAGGCCCAGCAGCTCCTCCTGGAAGGAGAGCTCCCGAACGGGCGTCACGTCGCGGCGCACGCGCACCACCCGCACCCCGCCCGAGCGGCTCACGTCCAGGATGCCGCCCTGCGCGCCGTGGGTGCCCTCCAGCTTCTCCAGCTTGCCCGCCAACCGCATCTCCGCAAGGGGCTGCGAGTACTCGAAGCTCTCTTCGATCTCCACTTGCGCCTCCTGGAGATGAAACCGCATGCGGATGGGGCTGCCGTCTTTCAGCTCGACGCGCCGGTAGAGGTTGCCCACACCAACCGTGTAGTCGCCGGCGGGAAAGTCCTCGAAGCGGCGCGGCGTGATCCCGGCCCCCCTGCCGTTGATGAAGATCTCCTTGCCGTCGGGGTCGCTCTTCACGATGAGGATGGCGCCCGGCACCGGAACGCCGACCAGGTTGCGAATGCCTTTCAACACCGGGTCGATCAACGCCGCCCGCCCGAGGCTGCCGCCGCGTGTCCTGAGCCGATTCAGCCACAGAAGGTCCGGCGGCTCCTGGGGCAAGCTGGCCAGCACTTTCGCCTGCGCGCGCTCCAGCAGCGGCTCCTTCCACGAGGCCTCGAACGGCTGCTCCGCAAGCACCTCCAGGACCCGCTCCAGCAGCTCCCACTGCCCCCGCCTCACCAATCGCTCGGCGAACGTCTCAGTCACCTCCGCCGAGTGCTCCCCCACTTTCTGGTTCGCCTGGTGCTCGCCCGCCAGGCTCAGCCCGCGGCGGAAGAACCCGAGCGACATCTCCCACTCCCCCTTCGACGCCGCCAGCTCGGTCAGGTACGAGAGGCAGGTCAGGAAGGTGTACGGCAGCTTGGCATTCTGCGGATACTCGCGCAGGAGCCCCTCCATCCGCTCCTGCGACTTGCGCACGCCGTCGGGGCGGCCCAGGTGAACCTGGTCCTCGAGCAAGTTGCCGTAGACGCGCATCAGGAAGACGCCCAGCTCGTCGATCTCGGGACAGTCGGATTGCAGCTCCTCCAGGTCCTCGACCAGGTAGCTGGCCCAGAGAGGGTCGATGAACCAGCGCAGGTCCCGGAAGGCTGTCTCCAGGACCGTGCCGTAGTTGGTGATCAGCTCGACGTCCTGGCGGTTCTTGAGCCCCTCGAGGCTGTAGTGCAGCTTCGGCACCACCCGCGACGCCTCCCACGGACTGACGTTGGCGACCGCGTTCTTGACCATCTCGCTGTAGATCATCGCCACCGACTGCCGCAGTTCCAGGTCCTGGAATCCGTCGATGAAGCGCTCGAATGCCTCCTGCGCCAGCAGAAAGGCGCCGTTGTCGAAGAGCAGCTTGTTGAGCAGCACCTCCTCGAGCACGTCCTTGGGTATCGGCTTGCGGTTGACGCGCGCCACGACCTCCTCGCCGCCGATGCCGAAGACACCGGCCGCGCTCCTGACGATCTCGCCGACCGAATCGTCGTTGCCGGCCAGCAGATAGGCGCGCCCGAACCGCTCCCAGAAGTCTTCGAACTCGCCGGCCCAGAGGTGGCTCAGAGTGAGCGAAAAGAGGGCAGCCAGGTTGAGGCCGTCGCGCCGCAAGGCCTCCTGGTAGTAGAGCCGGGCGGTCTCCTTGTCGCCGCGCTCCTCGAGCACCTTGCCGATGGCGAACGGCGCAGCCGCGTTGCGGCTGGCCTTCATTTCGGCGGTGAAGCTGTCGACTGCCGCGTGCGAGTCGCCCATCGCCTGGTAGCACCGGCCTAGCAGGTGGTGCAGGTTGTGGAGCGATGGATTCTTCTCCAGCGCTTGCGAAAACGCGATCGATGCCCGCTGAGGCTGCCCCCCCTTCAGGAGCCGCAAGCCTTGCGCGTGACCGCCCGAGGTGTCGATGAAGCCCCGCTTGGAAAGCGTGGCCGACTCGCGGTCGCCCGCGCCGCGGAGCATCACCGAGTAGAAGCCGCGGTTCTTGGTCAGCCGCCGGAAAAACGGCTCCGTGCTGGCCTGCGGCAATCCGGGCGAGGCGAAGAATTGCGCGGGGTCGTCCTCGGTCCCGATCAGGATTCGCAGCCGTTCGCCCAGCAGCCCCTCGGCCGTGACGACGACGTTGGTGTAGAGCAGCAGGACCCGGTCGCCGGCGAAGTTGTCACTGCGCAGCAGGATGCAAGCCTCGCGGAAATCCGCCTTGGGTCCTGGATAAAGCTCTATCGAGCGGATCATTGCAGCAAGCGAACTCGGCCCCGGTTCGCCCGAGATCCTATCAGACGCTCACTGGCCGTGCCAGCCGCGGGCTCAGTTACGCTCGAGGACCGAGTAGTCGAACAGCACCCAGCTCGCCCCACGGGCGCGCGCAAGCGAATCGATCCCTGCGTATACGGAGGACGATGCCGCCAGCCCCCTGCGGTACGAAGCCATCGCCTCGCTCAGCTTGCCGGCGCCGATCCCGTAAAGCATCGGCGTGTAGAAGCTCAGACCCCACCGGAACCAGTCCTGTCCGGCTCCCCGCTGACTGCCTCCGCTGCCACCCCAGCCCTGGTAGTAGCCCGGCAGCACCGCGGCCGATACGGGCACCCGCCCGGCCACTCGCTCCCGGCACGCGTCGACCAGGTTCGAAACGGCCTTTTCTCTCGCGCGCGGCGCCGGGGGCAGGAACTCGAGTGCGCCGCCGGTCTCGCGAGGCACGTAGCCGTAGTCGCCTTCCGGATACCGGATGTGGTCCAGGTGGATGCCCGCCAGGCCAGGGTGGTTTTCGACCAGCGACCCGATCATGTCGACCAGCCGCCGGCTCACTTCGGAATGCGCCGGATCGACGTAGAGGCTGCCGTTGGGCACCTGCTCGAGCGGGGGGTGAAGCCGCCCGCCCGGCCCGTACGCGAAGAGCGACGGACCCGGCAGGCCGGCCTCGCGAAGCTCGTCGACGATCCGCTGCATCGGCGTGTGCGTGAATCCATGACCGCCTTCGCGCAGCGCCGCGGCCAGCGCGCGTGTGTCGTAGCCGCGCTCCAGCGCCGTCAGGGTATCCGAGAGCAGCTCCCGCACGCTCCCCGAGGCGCGGCTCCGCAGAGCGTCGAGCTCCCGGACGAGCAGGTCGTGGAAGAGCGAGTGCGTGTCGTCGTCTTCTCGGCTGCGAGCGATGTTGTCGCTGCGGAAGTAGCAGAGGTGCACCCACGCATGCACACGCATGCCGCGAGGCTTCGCTTCCTCGATGAAAAGCGAGAGCAAGTCCGGCTCGCCGCGGGAGGCCGGGACGTACCTCGCCGGAATCGGCAGCAGCCCGGGGCCGGCCGAGGCCTTCGCCGTCGCATACCCCCGGACGAAGGTCTCCAGGAAAACCGTGTCGATGCCCGCGCGCTTCATCCGGTCAAGCGCTTTGCCGGCCAGCTCGCGCCGCTCCTGGAGGTCGTAGGCACGATCCTCGCGATAGATGCTCTCGGGGACGACCCAGCAACCGCGCAACCGCTCCGCGGCCGCCAGCTCGCCTGCGCAGCTCATCGCCGCGAGGCCCAGGCAAACTATGGCAAGTGCGTATCTCATGTGACCGGAAAAAAGGGGAGGCGCGAGTATACGCTCCCGAGCATGACTACGCAAGCGTCTGCTCGCGTGTTGCCCTCGCGTAATCCGGGACCGCTAGTGGGGCCCGCGATTGATTCCCATGGGGATCCGCTCGGCCTGAGCTTGTCGAAGGCCGCGCCTGGTGTGGCCTTGCCCCCTTACGAGCTCGGTCCGAACGGTACAGGAGCTACTCGCTGGCTCCGCTAGCGGCGCCCAGGCCCCTTTACCGCCCCCGTCCGACCTCGATCCGCTCCACGGCGTGGGGGGCGCGGGGCTCATCGATTCCATGACGGTGCGCCCCCTGTCGCGCCCGCCTGAGCCTCGGCATCGCGTCAAGAATTCGCAACCCGTTACGAATCGAGAGCGCCAGGAGTCCCGTCGCCGGCGAGAGCGCTTCAGGGAGGTTGGCCAGCGCGGTGACTACCCGGTCCAGGACCCGGCCGGCAACGGTGTCCTGGTTGATCACGGCGGCGGCAAGCGCCGCGACGGCCGCCAGCTCGTCGGCCCCGTCTTCGGCGTCCTCCCGGTCGACGACCTTGACCGTGATGACGGTCCCCGACTCCTTGACGTTGGCGTTTCGTGCTCGATCCATCGCTCACCCCGCAGCGCTCACTCCACGAACGAGACCTTCAGGTGATCGTCCTCGAGGGCGGCCGAGACCCGCGCCTTCCGGGGGATGCTCCTCGGGAGCGGCACGTGGCGCTTGAAGCTGCCGATGCGGATGATCAGCTCGTCGGCGATCCGGGCGAGCTCGATATCGCCTCCCTGCACGAACGGCAGGTAGAGCTTTAGCGTCGTCGTCCCACGGGCCTTCTTGAACTCCATCGGCCGGGTCTTGAAGAGCACCTTGGACGGGTCGACGTCGCCGTAGACCGCGTCGCCAAGCCGCTCCAGCCCCGCCTGGCCGACCACCTCGTCGGAGAAGAGCGGGACACGTAGCACCGGCACCGGCCGGAAGTGGCGCTCGATCTCGTCCACATGCTTCGCCTGAGTCTCCTTCCAGCGCTGAAAGTACGTCCCGTCGAGATCGGCGGGCAAGATCCGGTTGATGAAGATCGCGTCGACGGCCAGACCGTAGAGGTTGAAGTACATGAACGCCCGCTGCGTTTCGGCGTAGACGATCTTCTCGGGGTTCGTCACCAACCTCACGGTGGTGATCGCCGGGTTCTGCAGCAAGTGATCCACGCCGTCGACCTTCTCGAAGAGCTTCTGGATGTTGCCGAAGTACGAGTCCTGGGGCAACGGGATGTCGGTGACGTGCTTCATGATCGGCCTGGCCACCTTGGCGATCTGCCGCTCTACCTTGAAGAGCTTCGCCATGTACCAGCGCAGGATCGACGGGATGCTGATGAAGCGCAGCGACTCGCCCGTCGGGGCGCAGTCGATGACGACCACGTCGAACCGGTTCTCGTTGGCGTACTGGTTCAGGTAGAGCAAGGACGAGGTCTCCTCCATGCCCGGGATGATCGCAATCTCCTCGGCGACAACCTCCTCGAGCCCGCTGACGCTCAGGAGCTCGGAGAGGTAGGCGTGGACGTCGCCCCAGTGGTGGCGCACCTCCTCCTGGATGTCGACCTCCTGCAGCCAGAGGTTCTTGCCGACCTCCACCAGCTTGCCGCGACCGTGGTCGATCAGGTTGGCCGTCGCGTCGAACGCATCCGACACGGAGTGCGCCGGATCGACCGACATCACCAGCGTCCGGTACCCGAGCCGCGCCAGCCTCAGCCCCGTCGCCGAGGCGATGCTGGTCTTGCCGACTCCACCTTTACCTGCAAAGAGAATGATTCGCATGAGAAAGGGGGCAGCGCCCCCGACAGGAATGTCCCCACCTCAGTAGCTCCATTCAGTGCGTTTCCTCCGGATCTGCCGGCGGCTTCTCCAGGCGTCGTAGCCGGACTCGCCCGGGTCGGTGCTGCTTCATCTCCTCGACCACGGCTACCAGCGGGCCGATGCGGACCGAATCGCCCGGCTCGGCGATGCGTCCCAGGATGCGCTGGATGTGGCCGCCGAGCGTGACGTTGTCCGGGTCGTCGACGTCGACCTCGAGCCGCTCGTGCAAGTCGTCGAGCAGATAGGTACCGTCGACCTCGTACTCGTTCTTGCCCAGCACCTTGAGCCGCGGCGCCTCGACCTGGTCGAACTCGTCCTGAATCTCTCCGACCAGCTCCTCCAGCACGTCCTCCAGCGTCAGCATCCCGACCGTCACGCCGAACTCGTCGACGACGATCGCCATGTGCACCTTCTTGCGCCGGAAGAGGTTGAGCAGCCGGTGGGCGCTCACGGTCTCGGGCACGACCAGGATGTCGCGCCGCAGCTTCATCAGGTCGCGGCTGTGCTTCAGCTCCTGCTCCGAGGAGAGGAGGTCGCGGATGTGGATCATGCCCAGGATGCTGTCGAGGCCGTCCTCGCAGAGCGGATAGCGCGTGTACCCCTCGCTCTTGGCCTTGTGCAGGTTCTCCTCCAGCCCGCGCGCCAGGGACAGGTGGACGACGTCCGCGGCCGGCACGACAATCTGCCGAGCCGTGCGGTCGCTGAAGCGGAAGACCTTGTCGAGCAGGTCCTTCTCACCCGTGGAGAGGATGCCGCTGCGCGCGGATTCGGCCAGCAGAAACCGCAGCTCGGCTTCCGAGTGGGCCACGTCCTCCCCGGAGGTGGCCCTTATGCCGAAGACCTTGAGGATCGCCAGCGACGTGGTGTTCAGCAGCCAGATGGCCGGATACGAGACGCGATTGAACCACATCAGCGGCTTGGCGGTCGCCAGGGCGCAGAGCTCCGGCCGCTCGATGGCCAGCGTCTTGGGGACCAGCTCGCCGACGACGATGTGCAGGAGCGTGATGATGAGAAACGCCGTCCCGAGCGCGAAGGAGTGCGCTGCCGGCTTGGAGAGCCAGCCCAGGCTGCTGAAGACCGGCTCGACCAAGGCCGCAAAGGCCGGCTCACCCAGCCACCCCAGCGCCAGGCTGGCCAGCGTGATGCCGAGCTGAACCGCAGATAGGTAGTCGTTGAGCCGCCCCAGAACGTCTCGCACGGAGCGGGCGCCCCTCGTCCCGGCGCGCAACATCTCCTCCACCTTGCTGCCGCGCACCTTCACGAAGGCGAACTCGGCCGCCACGAAGAAGCCGTTCACCAGCACCAGGGCCAGTGCTATCGGGAGCGCAATCTCGACCGGAACCGGAAGCGCGTGTTGACCTTCGGTGCCCATCACGGATCGGGGTCCCGAGGACCCTCGTCATCCGGAGCCTGCCCCTCGCTCGGCGCGGCCGGGAACTTCATCGACGCAACGACGGCCAGCGTCAACGCCGCCGCGATGAACCCCAGGCTGAACTTGATCGGAAGATGGAACACGTCGTTGAGGAGCATCTTGACGCCAACGAACGCCAGCACGACCGCCAGCCCCTCCTTCATGAAACGGAACTGGCTCATCGCCCCCGCAAGCAGGAAGTAGAGGGCCCGCAACCCCAGTATAGCAAAGACGTTCGACGTGTAGACCAGGAACGGGTCCATCGTGATCGCGAAGATGGCCGGGATGCTGTCCAGCGCGAACACCAGATCCGTGCACTCCACCACCGCCAGAACTACCAGCAGCGGTGTGGCCATCCATTTCTCCTGCCGGAAGACGAAGAACCGCTCCTCCTCGTACTTGGACCAGACCGGTATCACCCGCCGCACCAGCCGGACCACCGGGTGATGCCCGGGCTCCATCGGCTCCTCTTCCTTTGTCACGAGCTTCACGGCTGTGTAGACCAGGAAGGCACCCAGCACGTACATCAGCCAGTGAAAGCGCGTCAGCAGCGCAGCCCCGGCCAGGATGAACGCCGCGCGCATCACCAGCGCTCCCAGCAATCCCCACAGAAGCACGATCCGCTGGCTCGCCGGCGGCACCGCAAAGCTGCTGAAGATCACCAGGAAAACGAAGAGGTTGTCGACGCTCAGCGCCTTCTCGATCAGGTATCCCGTCAGAAACTCCAGCGACTTCTCCGACCCGTACTTCAGGTGGATGCCCAGGTCGAAGAGCAGCGCGAAGACGACCCAGACCAGCGTCCAGATCAGCGCCTCCTTCTTCGTAACGACATGCGCCCGTTTCTGGAACACGCCCAGATCCAGCGCCAGCATCCCGAGGATGAAGACATGGAACGCGATCCAGAATCCGATCCCGATATCGATCACACGCCGCGTCCTCCGTGCTTTCCCCCAACACCGCCGTCACGACCCTGCCCGCCCGCCGAAGACCAAGCGGCCGTCAGATACAAACTTCCTGCCAAAGTCCGGCCCCCACCCCTCGAGCGCGTCAGCACCATACCATCCCGCGTCTCCCTTTGCATTTGCCTTCTGAGCGCAGGCAGGGCGACGGACAACGTCGGCGGAAAGCGGGTACGGGCACCGGAAGCCCGGCCAACCGACCGGGCGACTGCCAGATATCAACCGGGCTTCCGGAGCCAGTCCCCGTTTTCCGCCTCCGGGCTCGCGACTTGCCGAGATCCTGTGAACACAAGCTACCCGCATTGACTTCCCCGCCCGAGTTCCTTAGCTTGGGCATCGCATGCACCCCTACAAACGCCGCATCGCCCTCGTGGACGGCTGCCGCACCCCCTTCGTCAAGGCGGGCGCCGACTATGCCGACATGACTGCGGCCGACCTGGCTCGCATCCCCGCTGGTGAGCTCTTCCAGCGCACCGGCCTCGACCCCGAGGAAGTCGACGCCTGCGTCTTCGGAGCGGTCATCGCCGATCCCTTCGCGCCCAACCTGGCTCGCGAGGTCGTCTTCCGCGCGGGCCTCCCCCGCCGACTCGAGGCCTTCACCGTCAATCGCGCCTGCGCCAGCTCGAACCAAGCCATCACCAGCGGCGCCGATCTGATCGCCCAGGGCCTCGCAGACATCGTCCTGGCCGGCGGCGCCGAGGCCACTTCTCAAGCCCCGATCCTCTGGTCCCGCCCTGTCGCCAAGGCGCTACTCGCAGCCTCGAAGGCCCGCTCCATGCTGCAGCGCGTCACCGCCTTCCGGAAGGTCCGCCCAAGGGACCTTCTCCCCGTCCCGCCGGCCATCGCCGAGTCCTTCACCGGCCTTTCCATGGGCGAATCGTGCGAGAAGATGGCCCGCGAAAACGGCATCCTTCGCGCCGAACAGGACCAGCTCGCCGTCACCAGCCACCAGCGAGCCGCTGCCGCCACCGCCGACGGCCGCCTCGGCAGAGACATCGTGCCCGTCTTTCCCCCGCCCCGATTCGCCCCCTGCGTGGCCGAGGACTCCAATGTCCGCAAGGATGCCAACCTCGAGGCAATGGCCGCCCTGAAGCCGGTCTTCGACCGTCGATTCGGCACCCTCACGGCCGGCAACTCCTCTCCGCTCACCGACGGCGCCTCGGCGGTCCTGCTGATGGGCGAGGACAAGGCGCGGGCTCTGGGCTACCGGCCTCTCGGCTTCCTGCGAAGTTACGCCTACGCGGCGCTCGATCCATTCGACCAGCTCCTGCAGGGTCCCGCCTTCGCCATCCCGAAGGCGCTGGAACGCGCCGGCGTCACCCTGGCCGACATGGACCTGGTCGAGATGCACGAAGCCTTCGCCGCCCAGGTCCTCTCCAACCTGCAGGCCCTGGCCAGCGACCGCTTCGCCCAGGAGCGCCTGGGACGCCCCAAGCGCGTCGGCGTCATCGACCCCGTCCGCCTCAATCCGATGGGAGGCTCCATCGCCATCGGCCACCCCTTCGGCGCGACCGGCGCCCGGCTCTGCATGCAGTTGCTCCGGGAGATGGAACGCCGCGGCGCCCAGCTCGGCCTGGTCAGCGTCTGCGCCGCGGGCGGCATCGGCGCCGCGATGGTCTGGGAGCGGGAGTGAGGTCCACGTGAGCAGCTGGTCCATCTCGGTCGACGACGCGGGCGTCGCCTCTCTCACCCTGGACTGCCCGGGCTCGAAGCTCAACATCCTCTCGCGCGACGTCTTCCAGCAGCTCGACGACGCCCTGAGCGAGCTCTCCCGCCGGCGCGACATCCGCGGCCTGCTGCTGACGAGCGGCAAGCCGGACAACTTCGTCGCAGGCGCCAACATCGAAGAGTTCCTCCAGCTCCCGAGCGCCGCCGAGGCCTCCGAGGCCAGCCGGCTCGCCCAGGCCGTGTTCCAGCGCTTCGAGAGCCTTCCCTATCCCAGCGTAGCCGCCATCCACGGTGTCTGCCTGGGCGGCGGGCTCGAGCTCGTCCTGGCCTGCACCGCCCGCGTCGCCACCGACAGCCCGAAGACCTCGCTGGCCGCCCCCGAGGTCAAACTCGGCCTCATCCCGGGCGCCGGCGGCACCCAGCGCCTGCCGCGGGCCGTGGGGCTCGCCAATGCGCTCGACCTCAACATGTCCGGCCGCACCATCGGCGCGCGACAGGCGCTGAAGATGGGCCTGGTCGCGGCGGTCGCCCCGCCGGAACATCTGGCGGCGGCTGCCCGGCGCGAGCTGGCCCGGCTCCAGCGTCATGAGCCCGCAGGCTCGCCGCCGCTCGGCGCCCGGCTGAGGCGCTGGGCCCTGGAGGCAAACCCCTTCGGCCGCATCCTCCTCTACCGCCAGGCCGCCAAGCAACTCGAGAAGACGGGCAGTCACTACCCCGCCCCCCGCTACGCGCTGGAGGCCATGCGCGCCGGCGTCGAGCACGGGCCGGCCGAGGGTTACAGGACCGAGTCGCGCCTCTTCGGCGAACTCGCTCTGACTCAAACGAGCCGCGAGCTGATTCGGCTCTTCTTTGCCACCAACGAGACCAAGAAGGACACCGGAGTTTCGGATCGTTCGGTCCAGCCTGCCCAGGTCCAGCGGCTGGGGGTCGTCGGCAGCGGCTTCATGGGAGCCGGCATCGCCCAGGTCGCCTGCGAGCGAGGCACGCCCGTCCGCATGCACGACGTCAATCCGGGCATGCTCGGCAAGGCCCTCGCCGGCTGCCACTCGGCCTTCGCCTCGAAGCTCGCCCGCAAGCGAATGACCCCGCAGCAAGCGCAGCAGGCGATGGACCTTCTCTCCGTCACCACCGACCTGACCGGCTTCCAGCGCGCCGACCTCGTCATCGAGGCCGTCTTCGAGGACCTCGAGACCAAGCAGAAGGTGCTCCGTGACCTCGAGTCGGTGATGCACCCGCGCGCCGTCTTCGCGTCCAACACCTCCAGCATCCCGATTGCCAAGATTGCCCAGGCCTCCCGCCGCCCCGAGCAGATCCTCGGAATGCACTTCTTCTCGCCGGTGCCGAGAATGCCGTTGCTCGAGGTCATAGTCACCGACCGCACCGCGCCCTGGGTGACGGCCACCGCGGTCGCCTATGGCAAGGCGATGGGCAAGACGGTCATCGTCGTGCGCGACGGGTGCGGTTTCTACACCAGCCGCGTGCTCGCCTTCTACTTGAACGAGGCTGCGTTGATGGTCGAGGAAGGCGCCGACATTGCGGCCATCGATCGCGCCATGTGCGAGTTCGGCTTCCCCGTCGGCCCGTTCACGCTGCTGGACGAGGTCGGGCTCGACATCGGCGCTCACGTGACGCGCGTCATGCAGGGCGGCTTCGGGGAGCGCCTCCGCGCTGCGGCCACCTTCGGCAACGTCACCGGCGCCGGCCGGCTGGGCCGCAAGAACAAGAAGGGTTTCTACACCTATGGCCGGGGCAAGAAGACCGTGGACCCGAGCGTCTACGATCTTCTCCCCGGCGGCAGGAACCGCACCCAGCTTGCGACCCGAGACATCCAGCAGCGCCTTTGGCTCATCTTCGCCGCCGAGTGCGTGCGCTGCCTGGAGGAGCAGGTCCTGGCCCGCCCCCGCGACGGCGATCTCGGCGCCGTCCTCGGCCTGGGCTTCCCCCCCTTCCTCGGCGGACCCTTCCGGTACATGGACTTCATCGGCCCCCAGCAGATCGCCCGCGACCTGGAGCAGCTCTCCACCCGCCACGGCCCGCGCCTGGCCCCGCCCGCCCTCCTGAAGTCGATGGCCGCCGAAGCCAAGAAGTTCTTCCCCCTCTGAGCCCCCCTCGCGCCTCACTTCTCAAGCCTCGAGCCTCACTTGTCATTCCCCTCCAGCCTCACGACGGCCAGCCCAAACGTGTCGCGGATGACGAAGGCGAGGAGGCGATCGGCGACGGACACGGCAGAGACCATGCGCGAGTTGCCCGGGGGCATCGCGACCCGTGCAAACGGCTTCCAGCTCAGCCCGTCGGGGCTCCGGGAGCAGACGATGTCGGAGTAGGTCTGGGCAAGCCCCTGATCGAAGGCGCACATCGCAAACCGTCCGTTCAGGATGGCGGTGCCGGGTGACTTCCCGATCGAGACGTCAGGGAACGGGTCCAGCCTCCGGGAGAAGGTCTCCCCGCCATCGGTGCTCGCCACCGCCGACAGGCTGCCACGGGCTTCGAACGAGGCAACCACGGTGTCTCGCAGAACCGCGACGTCGACGTCGGCGGGCTCTTCCTTCGCCGGAGACAGCACCACCGGAGGGGTCCATCGGCCGCTGGCGGGCTCGCGGCTCGACGTGACCACGATCTCCTTGCCGACGTTCGGCCTGGCGTCGATGAAGCAGAGCAGCCTCTCCTGGCTGCGGGCCAGCGTGTAGCTCTTCGTGCTCGGCGGCAGCGAGGGCTGCACGACCGGCGGCTCGGGCTGGGCCGCTCCCGCGGGCCAGCGAACCCAACCCATCCGGTCCCCGGGCCCCGTCACGCCCATCACGATCTCGAACCCACCCTCGGGGCGCCCGGTGAGCGCGACACCAGCCGTGGAACCGCCGCCCCAGGAGCGCGCGGCAGCCCAGCTCCGGCTGCCCGCGTCCCAGCGGCGCAGCACCGTTCGCCGGTTCGCGAACGACCCGTCGCCCGACACCCACCCCGCGAGTACGGACTCTCCGTCGAACGCGAGCGCCGGCCCCTTGTGCACCAGGCCACCCGTGGCGAGCCACTCGAGCTCGCCCCAGGACTCCCCGCGGTCGGGGCTCGAGATGCAACCGATGTTCTGATCCGATGAGGCGGTTTCGGAGCGGAAGAGCGCATGAACGGAGTCGCCGGATACACCGACTCTCACCCCCTCCATCTTCTTGCCTTGCGCGTTGTTCACCAGAACGGTCGAGTTGGCGACCGCCAGCCGGCCCAGCGTTTCGAACGAGAGCTCGTGCCGCGACGCGCCCGAGCGCAGCTGGAGCACGTAGGCCTTTGCCGGCTCCAGGCCCGGCAGCTCCACTCGCAGGGCGTCGCCCCCCACGCGCTGCACCCTCTCGTTTCCGCCCGCTGCTGGCCGCACCGAAACGTCGAAGGCCGCACCCGGCGCTGCCGTCAGCCAGAGCCGAGCGCCGTCGGCCCGACGAGTCACGCGCGCTCCTTTGAAGTCCACCAGGGGCGGCGTGGGCGCGGCGCTGGGAACGGTGGCCAGCGGCGTCTGCGAGGGCCCGGTCACAGCCCGGCTCGACATCGCCCAACCGGCCGCAAGCACCAGAGCCATCAGCGCCCCGGCCGCTGCTCCCAGCAGACGCCTGCTACCCGATGCCGGCCCTTGCGCGACCCGCGTGGCCCCGGGCGACGTACGAGTGGCTCGCGCAGCGTCCGCAGCGGTCGTGCCTGAGCGAGAAGCCCGAGTGAGGCGCGGCCCCCCGCCGACTTGCGTGGCGGACGCCGGCCGCCGTCCGGACGCCATTTTCTGCACCACGGTCCGGTTCGCCTGGCCCGCTTCCGCGACATCGAAGTCGATCGCCGACAGCCGTTCGACCACATGGGCCGCCGAGCGCGGCCGGCTGGCCGGATCGAACGCCAGGCAGGCCAGCAGAAGCTGGTCCAGCTCGAGCGGCAGCTCAGGACACACTTGCCTCGCCGGCTCCACCGCACCCTGGAGCTGCGCCCGGATGACGTCGGCCGCGGTCTCACCCCCGAACGGCCGGCGGCCCGAGAAGACCTCGTACATCAGGACGCCCAGCGCATACACGTCGGCCTCCGGACCGGCCGTTCGTCCCTGGATCGCCTCCGGTGCCAGGTATCCCGGGGTTCCCAGGATGATGCCGGCCTCTGTGCGCACCGTCTGGCCCGGTCGATCCGACTTCGCAAGTCCGAAATCGCAGACCTTGGGGCAACCCTCCTGCGTCATCAGGACGTTTTCGGGCTTCAGGTCCCGGTGGACGATCCCGGCGCGATGGGCGTGCGCCAACCCGGCCGCCACCTCGCCGGCGATCCGAATCGCCTCTGCCAGCGGCCGAATTCCGCCCGTCCCCAGCCGGTCGCGCAGGCAGCCGCCGGCGGCCAGCTCCGAGACCAGGAATGGGCGATCGCCCGCGAAGCCGAAGTCGAAGAGCGCCAGCAGGTTGGCGTGCGAGAGGCTTGCCTGGATCTTGGCCTCGCGCAGGAAGCGCGCGCGAGTCTCCTGCTGGTCGAAGAGTCCCGGCGCCAGCACCTTCACTGCCACTTCCCGGCCCAGCCCCAGCTGCACGGCGCGATAGACTGTCCCGGAGGCGCCCGCCCCCAGCTCCTTGCCCAGCCTATAGCCCGCGATTTCGATCACGGGAACATGGTAGCGCCTCTTACGGCCGAGCCACCCATCGCAGACGGTGCGGGGGCGACTGGAGCCAGGGAGGGTAGACCCGCCGCCCGAGCAGCAGGCGCCGCTCATCGATGGCGTTGCCGGGATCGGGCTCGGTCATGTCGACGGTGAGCTGGACTGCACTCTTCACCAGCTCCATCCCGACGCTGGGCTGGCCGGGATGGGCGGCGAACTCGAGGCTGGCGATCACGCTGAGCACTTCCACGCCCCCCGAGACGATCGCCTCGGCCCCTCGCTCCACGGTCCACCGCCAGACCGATCCCTTGGGCCGGTCCTGGGTCCCGACCACGTAGTGCGTGTAGATTGCCCAGCCGTCGGCCCGGAAGATGGCCACGAAGACCCTCTCGACCGGTCCCGAGGCCGGATAGACGATCAGCGATACGGTCTCCTCGTAGGCTCGGGTCCAGCCCGCCGCCACGGGCTCCAGCTCCGGAAAGCCGTGCGGCTCCAGGTCGTCGTCGGCGCTATTGAACCTGGGCGGCCAGGGATTGTGCTCCCAGCCGTTCGGCATCAACTTCCACCGCTTGATGTACTGCCCCGAATGCGGAACGTCGACTCCCTGCGGCTCGATGCTGACCAGCTGTCCGATCGGTTTCGGCAGCTCCGCAAAGTCGACCGTGCTCCCCGGAAACCCGATCGCCCGCAGCACCTTCTCCGGCAGCAGGATCGGCGCATCTCCCCTGGACCTGGCATCCCTGAGGTCCCTCTCCAGCTCGGCGAACAGCACCTGTATCTTCCCCATCCCCACCAGCGACGCTGCCTCGTGTGACCCGATCCTCAGGTGCGTCACCGCCGCCCACATCCCCGTCACCAGCAATCCGGCAAACAGCGCCCCCGCGATCACCACCTCGACCAGGGTGAAGCCTCTGCGGGCTCGAGGAAGACAGAAGGTGGAAGGTAGAAGATGGAAGGTGGAGGCCCCTGTCGATCCGCTCTTCCTGAGCCCCCCGCTCATCCTGAGCCCCCCGCTCATCCTGAGCCCCCCGCTCATCCTGAGCTTGTCGAAGGATGCCCAAGCCCCAGCCCGAGCGGCACTCCTCCCCCGCCCGGCGCTATCTCGGAACCTTGACGTCTTCATGCGAAATCAACGTATCCAGGATTAGCCGGCGCGTCGACTTGGCGTCGGCCAGATTGGGGCCGTAATCGACCCGCACCCTCACTTCGACCAGGAACGGACTACGAACGTACGCCCCACCCAGGCGGAGCGGTGCCTGCATGACCTGGAGGTATCGGTGATAGCCCGGCCGCTCAGGCTGCAGCCGCATCCGGGATGCCTCGACGAGCGTCTGGCACGCGGCCAGCAGCGGGAACGAGCCCCCGCCTTGTCTCAGTCGCTCTTCCACGTCCACCCACTCGGGGAACTGGGGAAACGGGTTCTCGAGCGGCATCGGCGCCATCGCCGTCACCCCCGAGCGTCCCTCGGCGATCGCCCGTGTCTGTTCCAGCAGCTCCGTGGCGAGGTTCGTGGCCACCAGCTCCATCCGGTCCATCGAGCTCTCCCGCGCCGACGTCCAGTTCATGAACGCGATCGGCACCAGCCCCAGCGCCAGCAGCGCCGTCGCGATCAGCGCCTCCACCAGCGTGAACCCACCGCCCGCCGCGGCAGCCCCGACCGAGGCCGGCGCTTTCGAAGTCCTCGTCACGCTCTTCACGGCGCCCCGACCTCCGCCCCGTCCCGGTACGTGACGCCCCCGGCGAAGTCCGTGTCGCTCATCGAGATCCGGTACTGTTCATGAGCCAACGGACCCGTCGGGTCGTAGGCACCGTCGTAGACGACGCGGCAGCCGCGCCAGCCCGTCAGCTGGTCGATCGCCCCGGTGCCCAGAGTGCCCACCAGCAGGACCTTGCTGGCCCTGCCGAGAGCCCCCGTGAAAACCGCGCCGTCCACTCGCGCCCCCGGCGAGATGTCGACACCTCCGGCCACGAGACTGAATCGCGTCGCCGGGTTCTTTTGCCGGAAGTGCCCGCGGAAGCTGACGTGGCCCACCACGAGCAGCCCTCCATCTGCGACCTCGACGTTTGGCGGAAACGTCAGGTCGCCGTCGACCCTGACAGCGCGACCTCCCAGCTCGAGCACGTAGCCGCCGCCGGGTTTTCCCCTGAGCGCCGTGGCGATGAGCTCGGCCGGGCTCATCCGAAGCACCACACGTTCCTGTGCCAGCAGCTCGGGCGCGAAGCTCGACATGCTCTCCTCTGGGACCCGCGCGTTGTCGAAGTGGACCCTCGCCCCCTCGGCATTGGGCATCGACGCGTGCACGGGATCGGTGTAGGCGACCTGGAAGCCCTTGACCTCGACCACCCGGTCGGGAAACGGCACGCCCTCCCGGAACGGAAGAAGCGCCGCCGCCAGCAGTTTGAAGCTCTCCTGTTGCGACAGCTTCATCAACTCCGGGACGACGTTGGCCGGGACCTGCACCTCTCGGCATGACCACGGGTCGTACTGCTCGAATCCGCCGAACAGCCTCGTGTACCGATACTCCAGCGGGTCGAGCCGGAGGATCTCCCTGCCCACCTCGCTCGGCACCGGAACGCCGTCGCAGAGCGCGTTCTGATTCACGACGTTGTAGGGCGGCTGGCCCGGCGAATTGAACGGGATCAGCCGCACCGGCGCCTGGCCCGCTTGCTCCCGAGTCGTGTCGGTCGAGTACGCCTCCGAATCGACATGCCTCAGGAACGGGTCGACGCTCTCCCGCACCGGCAGCGGCCGCGAGCATCCCGTCGCCTGGTCGCTCTCGTCCTTCGAGGTCGCGTCCCGATCGATGGCGAGGTCGGTGTAGAGCGCCAGCCCCTGCATCACCGGCCCGATGACCTTGGTGGTGGAAGGGTTCGTCCGATCACCGAACAGGTGCAGTCGGGACGACTTCTCGTCGAACTCCCCGCCGCTCCCGAAAAGCTCCAGAAAGTTCATCCCGATGTGATATCCCCAGAACGCGCCTTGCAGCAGGAGCGCCTGCTCCTCGCCCGGATGGTCAGGGTCCGGCGGGCGGGCCGACGAGATCCCTCCGGGCGGATTTCCGACCTCGTGGGCGCGCGGCTGCTCGCCCTCCTGTGAGAGGTGGAAGTCCTCGCCGGCCTCGGACTGGTCTCCGGCCGTCAGCTTGAAGACGGTCGGTTCAGTGCCGAAGAAGAGCCACCCCGGCTGGGGAGGCGGCTGGATCTGAAGGTCGTTCACGACCGGCTCGGCGTTGTGGAAGAGGGAGGTCGGCCCTTCGTCGCCCAAGTCGGCCGGGGCTCCAGTTGGGAGATTGGAGTAATCGTTGGCCGCCGAGCTACCACCGCCCAGGGCGAAAGCCGTGAAGCGCGGCACAAGCGGGATGAGCACCGAGTAGACCCGCACCGACTTGTCCGTCCAGGCCGTGCGGGTAGCGCCGCCGTAGGTGGCCGATGCGACCAGACGCAGCGTCACTTCCTTTTCGACCGGGTCCTGGAACTTCTCGTTGGCCTTGACCGATGGCTGGTGCAGCGGCCTGGGAGCCATTCGCAGGAACACCCGCAACCGAGCCCCCCGGTACTTCAACAGGAGCCGCTCGATCGGTTCCAGCGCCCAGTCGCCGCACTTGGCCTTGAAGAACGCCGTGTGGTCACCGGACTGTCCCTCCACGCGGCCCAGCTTCTTCCTCAGCGTCTCCTCATCCTGCAGGAGAAAGGCGTAGAGGGAGCCGGCGTCGAGCCCACCCGAGAGCTTCTCCGGCAAGATCGCGTGTCGCACGGCGAAGCTCATGTTCGAGATCGCTCCCTGAGCCAGCGCCAGCGCCACTTCGCCTGAGGAGTACCGGTGGGTCCAGACATCCCGGTGGCGCATGTCGCGAAGCAAGAAGGCTGCGACCATCCCCAGGAGCCCAAGCAGCGCCGCGACGAGGTAGATGACAAACCCTCGTCGTCCGTGCCGACCCGGTCCCGGTCTGCTCACGTTCGGTGCTCTCCCGCGAGAGCCACGAAAGTCAGACACCGGCGCCCCCCGGAAGTTCCAGGGGGATGAGGGCGTTCGCGGTTGATGAGTCGCATCGGGGGACCGTGGTCCAGACGGCCCAATGACCTCTCCTCCGCTGTTTGTGGCAAGTCGGCTGACGCGCCCACGAATCCACGCTGCTTCGTCGAGAGCGGAAGTCGTTCCGCGCAGTTTCCCGATCGGATGCCACGAGGAGCGCCGCGTCCCCTCAAGCGAGCTGCGGCGGACCGATCTGCCGGACAACCTCCGCGGCGGTCGTCAGACCGGCCAGGACCTTTGAGAAGCCGTCCACCATCATCGGCTTGAATCCGCCGGCGCGCGCCGCGGTGAGGAGCTCTGTGGCGCTGGCCCGATTGAGCACGAGCTCGGTGAGGGCGGGGAACATCGTGAGTACTTCGTGGATCGCGATTCGGCCGTTGTAGCCAATGAAGGAACACTCTGGGCATCCGGCGGCCTCGCAGACACGGGAACCCGACAGACCCAGGGCCTCCTTGATCCTGGCCAGCTCGTCCGGCATTCGGTAGATCGGACGCTTGCACGAGCAGAGCAGCCGGACCAACCGCTGCGCCACGATGGCCCGCGTGCACGTGCCGATCACAAACGGCTCGACGCCCATCTCCAGGAGCCGCGTGATGGCCG
Source organism: Candidatus Wallbacteria bacterium (assembly GCA_016190005.1). Classification (GTDB taxonomy): domain Bacteria; phylum Muiribacteriota; class UBA6191; order JACPRK01; family JACPRK01; genus JACPRK01. The sequence continues at coordinate 19,164 of JACPRK010000144.1, forward strand.
TGGTAGCGCTGTTGGCGTGCAAGGTCGAGATGACGAAGTGGCCGGTGAGTCCAGCCTCGAACGCAATCTTGGCAGTCTCCGAGTCCCGCATCTCGCCAACCATGATCACGTTCGGGTCCTGCCGCAACAGGGCCCGCAGCATCACGGGAAACGTCAGCTCGATGGCGTCATGGATCTGCGTCTGATAGGTGCCGGGCATCTCGAACTCGATCGGGTCTTCGAGCGTGAAGAGCGAGACAGAGCGGTCGTTGACATGCTGTAGTGCCGCATACACAGTGGTGGTCTTTCCTGAGCCGGTCGGCCCTGTGACCAGCACCGTGCCATTGGGGTGGAGCAGCGCGTCGTTCATCAGCTGGAGGTTTTCCTTGGAGAGTCCGATCTCGGCGAGCCCCGGGACCGTGGAGCCTCGCTCCAGGATCCGCAGAGTCACCTTCTCGCCTTGCCGTGTGGGGATCGTGCTGACGCGCATCAGCACCGAAAGCGGTGCGCCCTGCCCAGTCACCTGCACCCGCGTGCGGCCGTCCTGGGGCAGGCGGGTCTCGCTGATGTTCATCTCTGAGATGACCTTGATCCGGGAGATCACCGCGCTGGACACGGCGGGCGTGCACGGGGCTTCGAGATCTCGCAGCGCGCCGTCCTTGCGGAACCTGACGGCTAGCCTGGCCCCGTCCAGGACGATGTGCGCGTCCGAGGCGCCCATCGCCACGGCGGCAGCCACGATCTCGGACACGATGGCCGGCGCATCCCCGCCGGCGACCACACTGGCAAACCTCGCCGAGAAGTTGCCAGCCCCAGGCTTCACGGAGACGACCACCGCCCCGGCCGACGATCCGGACGCGGAAGCGGCGGGACGCAGGCCCGACGCCGGCCGCACGGCCCCACCGCTCGAAACTGGCTGCGAGGAAGGCGCGGCGGGGTTCTCGAGCCCCCTGGGCAACAGACGTTCCAGCTCTGCCTCGATCTCCTTCATCGGGACAGCGACCCAATCGATCGTGAGGTTCTTGCCAGCGACGAGACGCTCGACTTCACTCCTCACACCGGGGTCGGCCGCTGCGAAGGTGACGTGCGAGCCCTTCCGATCCACCGGCAAGACCTGAAGCCTGCGCAACTTCATCAAATCCAGCGCAACTACCAGGTCGCCGGCGACCGTCCCCGGCACCAGGTGCGAGTACGCCAGACCATAGTGACGCGCCGTCATCATCCCCACGAGGTCCGCATCCACGCCCGGCTGTGCCAGAAGTCCCATCAGAAACGAGCATCCCGTGCGCTGAGCTTCCTCCTCTGCCCTGCGAACGGTAGCCTGGTTGGCGACGCCGGCCGCCACGATCGCCTCGGCGAGGGACTTTCCCATCTCGACGATCCTCCGCGTCAGGCCAGCTCGCGGAACTGGCTGCGCGTCACTCTGTCCAGCCGTGCCAGAATCATCGCGGCCATCCCCTGCGCCATCTTGAAGTAGAGCTCCGGGTAGCGCCTCACGGCGTGGGGCAAGGTGTTCTTGTTGAGCACGAAGCAGATCGTCTCCTCGTGGGCGAGGATCCTGTGCGTGTGCGGAAATCCCGTCAGAAACGGAACGTCACCGACAGCCTGTCCCTCGCCGATGAGGCCGGCCCCCGCGTCGCCCGGCGCCCCATCCACGCCCAGCTTGCGCACCGCCCCACGCAGCACGATGTAGCAAAACGAGGCCCGTTCCCCGGGTTCGAAGAGCGGGGCGCCGGCCACGAAGCGGCGCTCGGACTCTCCGGCCTCTTCTCCGCGCAGCGGTGCCACCTTGTCGGGCTGCGGGGCCAGGGGTTTCGCGAGCTGGTCCTGAAGCGCTCTTAGCCGCTCCCCCAGCATGCGAATGAGCTGGACCCCGAAGCTCGGGTCGACCCTGGCGACCTCTGTGAAACGTTCTCGCGTGGAAACCTGGACGAGCACATCGTCCCGAGCGATCGCCACTTCTGTGCGCCGCGGAGCCCCCAGCAGGGCCATCTCACCAAAGAAGGTCCCCGGCCCCAGCTCGCCGATATCCATCAGAGTGTGCCTGTCGATCACTCGACACACCCGCACGCGGCCAGAGACGATCTCGTAGCACTCGCTGCCCGTCTCGTTCTCGATGTAGACCGGCTCGCCTGCGCGGTAGAGCCGGCGTGTCTGGAGAGGGTTGACGCGGCGGGGGTTCTCGCGGAAGTACTGCTCCAGCCGGCGAAACAGCTCCCGCGGCTCCACGGGCATCGGAATGTACTGGCCGATGCCGAGCGCGAGGAAGCGGCCCCGCAGCTCCTTCCTCTCGATTCCCGCCGCGTCCAGCAAGAGGATTGCTTCCGGCAGCGGGTGCCGCTCCTTCAGTGCGGCCAGCAGCTCGACATCCGCGTCGCTGGGCGCGTGCAACAGGATCAAGTCCGGCGTGAAGTCGTGCAACGCCGCCTGCAGGCGCTCCGGGTTCTCGGCCACGCGCACGAGATACTCGTCGGCGGCTGCCTTCTTCGCCGCGGCCGCAAGCGCCGGATCGCAGGAGTACAAGAGTAGGTCGATGAGATCGGCCGCCGGCACGAACCTCTCCTTCGAGTTGCTCTGCCCATATACCCCGCCCAGTTCCGTACTGCCGGGAGAACATCCTACCACGGCCTCGCCGCCACCGGTCCGTCACCGCACGCAGCTACTCGCGAAACAGATCACAGGCCAGGACGGGCAATCCAGCGAGCACCTTCGAGGGGATGGGCACGTCTCCGACGGCGCAGCCGATCTTGTCGTAGTGCTCCCCCTGGAGCGTCAGCACGGTCACGGTGCAGGCATCGGGGTCGATGAGCCAGTATTCGGGGATCCGGTGCTTGGCGTAGGCCTGTCGCTTCGTGACGTGATCGCGAGAGGCCGTGGCCGGCGACAGGATCTCGATGACCAGGTCCGGCGCCCCGTGCGCCCACTTCTTGATGACCGTCCCGAGCCTCTCCTTGCGAATGAAGACGTGGTCGGGCTGGACGATAGTGGACTCCGCGAGGATGGTGTCGAACGGAGCGGCGACGAAGGCGCCCAGGCCGTGATCTTCGGCCCAGGCCGCGACGAGGCGCGTGATCCAGTGGCTGATCCTCTGGTGCCGGAACACGGGCGACGGTGTCACGAACAGCTCCCCCTCGATGACTTCATAACGCCTCCCGTCATCGGGCAACTGACAGTACTCCGCGTAGGTGATTCTCTCTTCCTTCGGCAGCGGCATGGCGTGTGGATTCAACGGACCCGCAAGGTGACACCTTCACCCTAGCATGCCCGGCCCGGTGGTCGCGCCCGTGGCCGGCAAGCCGTTCTTCCAGGTTTCGACCCAGTAGGACGGCGAGGACTGCCTCAGGGGCAGGTGCAGCCTGTTCCGAATTCGGCCCGGGGAATCTGATCCAGAGGGGTGCGGTTGCCGGCGCTGTCCTCGGACTGGACGCCGTAGTAAGTGCTGCCGTCGTTGCCGAGATCGACGTAGAGCCCAGTGACGTCGTGAGTGGTATCGGACTCGCTGGTCTCGTGATCAGCCGACACGAACGTAGAGCTATCCCCTCTGCCGAAGGGCCGGTAGAGGACGATCGGCGAACCCGAATCGCTGACGGCATTCCAACCAAGGCACTGCACGCTTCCCGTCCAGCAGTTCTTGGTCAGCCCTGCGGCGGCCGGGGCAATGGTGTCGATGGTGAACGTCGTGTTGCTCGGAGCTGCGTTGCCGTTTCCGGCGGCGTCGAAGGCGTTGGTGATGTTCACGTTTGTCACGCCGTCCAGAATGGAGCCGCCGTTCTGGGCCGCCGGCGTGTAGGTATAGGTCCAGCTGGTTCCGCCTTCCAACCCGAGTTCGCGCGCTAGTCTTTCACTGTATGCTCGCCTACTATGTCGAGTGGCATGTGAGACGAGATCTGGCTCCCTTGCTGTTCGATGACGAAGACAAACTGACTGCGGCAAGCATGCGTGAATCCGTGGTCGCACCGGCCCATCGCTCACCCTCGGATCAACGGAAGGCACTGACGAAGCGGACTGCGAGTGGCGAAGCAGTTCACAGTGTTCGCGTAGCCGCTTGCGGCACGACCCGCGCCGCCGAATTCGAGCGCCTGATGGTGCCCACACCGCTGCAGCGACGTGCCCTTGAACTGCTGGGCGTCCGCCGGGCTCTGCAGCCAGAATCCAGCACAAGGAAACGGCGCAAAGCCGCGCCCGTCCAAACCTCTCGGGCTTGCTGTCGAAGGGACTTCGGACTAGGGGCAACCACCACCGGCTGGCAGACTGCTGATCGACGTCGCCTCCACTGAAGATTCGGCCCGCCTGTTCCCGGCCTGATCCTCCGCGATGACCTTGTAATAGCTGTTGGTCGGATCATTGAAGCTGACGCTGGTCCCGGTCGAGGTAGTCATCTCGACAAATGGACCGGTCGCGGCGGTGTATCCCCATATGTGATAGGACACGATGTTCGTCTGATCGTCGGTGGCAGCAGACCAGCTGAGGCACTGAATCTTCGTTGTGCTGTTGTAGGTGTCATTCTGGAGGGCTGCCAAGGAGGGTACTTTCGTGTCGATCGTAAACGTCGTGTTGCTCGGGGCCGCGTTGCCGTTTCCGGCGGCGTCGAAGGCGTTGGTGATGTTCACGTTTGTCACGCCATCCTGAATGGAGCCGCCGTTCTGGGCCGCCGGCGAGTAGGTGAAGGTCCAGCGGGACCCGCTGCCTGACATGTTCTGCGCGGACTTGTCGTCCGCCGTCCCGGGCCGGTCAATCGTGATCTTGGGTGGGCCGGTGACGCTCTCGGTAAAGGTGGCGGTGATGGTCATGGGCGAGGAAGTCGCGAAGCTCGCGCTGTAGCTCAATGAGACGGTCGGGTTGGCGGTGTCGATCGTGCCGCTCTGGGTCCTGTTCGAAGGCGCGTTGCCGGCCGCGTCCGTGCCGCCCGAGAGCGTCGCCGTGTAGGCGTTCCCGGCCGGAGGCGTCGTCCCCGTGACCGTCACCGTGAACTCGTACACCGTCGAGTTTACGCGGACGGCAGGCGGCGTATTGGTGCTGAAATTTCCCGCTGTTGCCGCGGCGCCGGTAAACGTCAAGGTCGGCAACACGGTGCTGGACATCGCCTCGTCGTAGTTGGCCGTCACCGTCAGGCTGCCGGCGTTGATGAAGGCTGGTCCCCGGCTGAACGTCATTGCCGTGGCGACCGGGTCGACGGTGTCGACCGTGAAGGTCCGCACGCCAGGCTGAGCGGTGAGAGCGTTGGCGTCCAGGTCGCTGGCGGTCAGGGTGATGGTGAACGTGCCGTCATCCACGCCGTTGTCCGTGAAAGAGGCGCGAGTGTACGTCCAGGTCCAGGGGTTGGAGCCGACCGTCATATTGGTGAGCGTCTGGTCGTTGCTCGCGCTGGCACCGCCGCCGGCGATCTGGATCTTAGGTGTGGCCGCCATCTCCTCGCTGAAGGACGCGGTGACGGTGAAGGACTCCGACTTGTAGGTGCGATCCGACCGGCTGAAGGTCAGCGATGCACTCGGCGAGGCTTCGTCCGGGTTCGGGACGCAGAGGTTGTCGCAGGTCGCGCAACCGCCGATCGTCGCCGCGTTGCGGCTGATGGCCGAGGTCGGAGATTCGTTACCGGCCGCATCTACGGCGCCGACGCCGTACCGGGTGTTCGGCGCGTCATCGAACTTGAGCGCCCGGCGGGACGACGCGATCGTCATGAAGAGATCGGTTCCCGCGAAGGCCGACGTGGAGGTGCTCCGGTAAACCTTGTACTGGACGATGGCGCTGCCCGTGTCGCTCACCGCATTCCACTGCAGGCACTGGCACGAACCGGTCTTGCAGATGTTGGTCAGCGTGGCCTCGGCGGGAGCGACCGTGTCGATCACGAAGCTGTTCGGAGAAGGCTGGACTGACAGGCTGTTGCCCGCGGCATCGGAGCCCGCCAACGTCGCCGTGAAGGTCCCCTCGTCGCTGTTGTTCACATCTGCCGAGAAGGTCCATTTCGTGCGGTTCGCACCGGGACTCATCGGCGTGAGCGCGATATCATTCTGACCGCCGCCAGTGCCACCAGAAATGACGATGGTCGGACTGGCCGCCGTGATGTCCTCCGAAAACGTCGCGGTGAGCGTATAGACCTCGTCCTTGTAGATGCGGTTCGTGTGGCTGAACTCGAGCGTGGCAGTCGGAGCCACGGTGTCGAAGACCCCGTTTTGCGTGGCACTGCCGGGCGCGTTGCCTGCGAGATCCTGCCCGCCGGAAAGCGTCGCGAGATAGGCTTCCCCGGTTGCGGCCGTAGTCCCCTGCACGTTCACCGTGTACTCATAGCGCGTCGAGCTGATCCGCGCCGCCGTCGGCGTCACATTGCTCACGTGGTCCGGGATGGCCGCGCCGCTGAAGACCAGCGTCGGAGTCACCGCACTCGACATCGCCTCGTTGTAGTCGGCGGTGATCTTGAACGTCCCTCCGTTGACGTAGAAGGGGCCCTTGCTGAACGTCAGCGTCCCCACGGGGGGCGCCGTGTCGATCATGCCGTTCTTCGAGGCGGCGGCCGGCGGATTTGCCGCCAGGTCCTGACCGCCCGAAACCGTAGCCGTGTAGGCGTTGCCTTCTTGCAACGTGGAGCCCTGCACGTTCACCGTGTACTGGTAGCGCGTCGAGCTGATCCGTGCCGGGGCGGGTGTCAAGGTGCTGAAGTTACTCGCGGTCGCGGCCGCTCCGCTGAACGTCAGAGTCGGAGTCACGGCGCTCGACATCGGCTCGTTGTAGTCCGCAGTGACCGTCAGGCTGCCCGCGTTGATGCTCGCGAACGTCTTGCTGAAACTCAACGTCGCCACGGGGACTGTCACGTCGATCGTTCCGCTCTGAACGCGGTTTCCCTGCGCGTTGAGCGCGAGGTCTTTGCCGAGCGCGAGCGTGGCGGTGTACGCATTTCCAAGTTGCGGCGTCGTACCCTGGACCGTCACCGTGTACTGGTAACGCGTCGAGCTGATCCGAGACGCCGCAGGCGTTACCGTGCTGAAGTTGCTCGCCGTCGCCGCCGCCCCGCTGAACGTCAGCGTCGGCGTCACCGTGCTCGACATCGGCTCGTTGTAATCCGCCGTCACCGTCAGTGAACCCGCGTTGATGTACGTCGGGCCTTCGCTGAAGCTCAGCGTGCCGGTCGGCGCCCTCTCGTCGATCATCCCGCTCTGGGGCGAGTTGACCGCACCGTTGGACGCCAGGTCCTGCCCCCCGGAGAGCGTTGCCGTGTAGGCGTTGCCCTCCTGCGGCGTCGTTCCCTGGACCGTCACCGTGAACTGGTAGCGTGTCGAGCTGATCCGAGACGCCGCCGGCGTTACCGAGTTGAAGTTGCTCGCGGTCGCCGCCGCCCCGCTGAATGTCAGCGTCGGCGTCACTGCGCTCGACATCGGCTCGTTAAAGTCCGCCGTCACCGTCAGCGTGCCCGCGTTGATGTTCGCCGGCACCTTGCTGAAGGACAGCGTCCCCGCTGGCGCCGTCTCGTCGATGAAGCCGCTCTGCGTAGCATTCGCCGGTGCATTGCCGGCCAGGTCTTGGCCACCCGAGAGCGTGGCGACATACGCGTTGCCCGTCTGCGGCGTTGCGCCCTCCACGTTCACGGTGTACTGATAGCGCGTCGAGCTAATCCGCGACGCATCCGGTACGACCTTGTCGAAGTTGTTGGCCGTCGCGGCCGCTCCGCTGAACGTCAGGGTCGGGGTCACGGCGCTCGACATCGGCTCGTTGAAGTCCGCCGTCACCGTCAGCGTGCCCGCGTTGATGTTCGCCGGCACCTTGCTGAAGCTCAGGTTCCCCGTCGGCGCCGTCAAGTCCACCATCCCCGATTCGATGGTGTTGTCCTGCACGTTGCTGGCCAGGTCTTTGCCGCCCGAGAGCGTCGCCGTGTAAGCATTGCCAGTCTGCGGCGTTCCGCCTTGCACGTTGGCTGTGTACTGGTAGCGTGTCGAGCTGATCCTCGTGGCCACAGGCGTCACCGTGCTGAAGTTGCTCGCCGCCGCCGCCGCCCCGCCAAACGTCAGCGTCGGCGTCACGGCGCTCGACATCGGCTCGTTGTAGTCGGCTGTCACGGTCAGGCTGCCCGCATTGATGTTCGCCGGGCTCCGGCTGAACGTCAGCGTCCCAACGGGCGTCGTCACGTCGACGATGCCGCTCTGCGTGGCGTTGGCAGGCACATTCGTCGCCAGGTCCTGACCACCCGCGAGCAAGGCAGTGAAGCCGTTGCCCTCCTGCGGCGTCGTCCCCGTAACCGTGACCGTGAACTGGTACCGCGTCGTGCTGACACGAACGGCCGGAGGTGTCAGCGTGCTGAAGTTGTTGGCCACAGCCGCGATTCCGCTGAACGTCAGGGTCGGAGTTACCAGGCTCGACATCGCTTCGTTGTAGTCCGCAGTCACGGTCAGGGTGCCGCCGTTGACGTACGCAGGTCCCTTGCTGAACGTCAGCGTCGCTACCGGCAGCGCCGTGTCGACCGTAAACGTGTCGTTCGTGGCCACCTGGTTTGGATTGCTCGCCGCGTCCAGACCGTTGGTGATCGTGGCGCGCGTCAGGCCGTCGAGGATCGTCCCTCCATTGGCCAGGGGAATGTCAGCCGAGTAGCTCCAAGTGTCGCCCGCACCGCTCATCGGCTGATTCACTACCGTGTCGCCCGTGCCAGGCCGATCCAGTGTCAGCTTCGGCACCGAGGCCAGCGGCTCGCTAAACGTTGCCGTGACGAACAGCGTTCCCGGCCCCACTGCCGTCACCGGCTTGCTGTACGTCAGAGCCACCGTCGGCCGCACGATATCGTTGGTGCCGGAGGTGCCGGAGCCCTCGTTGCCGGCCTTGTCCGTGGCCGTCACGAACACGGTGGGCTCGCCGATGCCATTGGCACCGTCGAGGATGGAGAGCGGGCCGTAGTTCTGCGCCCCCGCCGCTGGCGTTACCTGACGCACGCGGCCCGCGCTGCTCTCCGTGTAGAAGAGCGTGCCCGAGCCATCGAGCGCGATGCCCCAGGCCTGCGAGGTCTGCTGGGCGGAAGCCGGAAAGCCGTCCGTCTCGCTGCCATCGCCCACGACACGGGTCACCTTCCCCGAGGCAATGCGGTACAGCAGGGCAGTGTCCCCCACGTACACCGCGCCGTTTCCATCGACGGCCAGGCCCACGAGTGTGTCGAAGTCGGCGGCACCGGCCTCCGTGCCCTCGCTGATGGGCTGACTTCCCTGAGTTCCGGTACCCGCGAAGTCCGTCACAGACCCGCCGCCCGGGCTGACCTTGCGTACGACGCGTTCGAGCCCGCCTGCGACGAAGAGGCTGCCGGAGGAGTCGAAGGCAATTTGACGGTTCCCTGCCCCCGTCGCGTAAATGCTGGTCGAGGCCGTGGTCAGCTCCGCACTGCACCGGACGATCGCCCTGTCATTGAGAGAGAAGTAGACGCTGCCGTCTCGATACGCGAGGCCGAAGGGGCCTGTCAGCCCGCCCAGGGTCCGGACGATCGCTCCATCAGAGAGCCGGATCTTGTGGATCTTTCCCGCGGAGGCTCCGTTGTCCGCATACTCGGCCGCATAGAGATACCCCTTGCCGTCCAGGGCGAGGCCGGTGACGTACACGAAGGTCACGTCCGTCACCGGAGTGACGGTGCCCGCGCTGCGCCGCATGATGGTCCGCGCCGTCGTTCCCTCGTAGCTGAAGTAGAGCGTGCCGTCCGTGTCGACGGCGATGCCTGCTGCGCGCGATTGTGACGTCTCCAGGTCCGTCACCGTGCCATCGCCCAGCGGCCCGATGCCGACCGCCTGGGCCAGACCGGTCACGATCGGCGTCCCCTTGGCCGACGTCCGGTAGACCTTCACGAGGGCCGCCGCCTCTGCCTTGCCGCTCACCGTGTCGACCATGCCTGGCGGATTCTGCGCCACGAGCACGGTCGGCGCGACCGGTGCGACGGTGTCGATGTCGAAGGTGCTGCTGGGAATCGTCCCCGTCAGGCTGTTGAGCGCCAGATCCGTGGCCGTGAGCGTGATGGTAAACGCGCCATCGTCCGGACCGCTGCTCGAGACCGTCCGCGAGTACGTCCAGACCGTGCCAGCCCCTCCCATCGGCGCCGCGACCACATCGTTGGCCGTCCCCGCGAAGCTGCCGCCCGTGATCGTGATCGTGGGCGTCAGCTTCATGACCTCCGAGAAGGTCGCGGTCACCCGGAACGGATCGGCTTTGTAAAGCCGGTCCACGTCGTCATAGACCAGGCTCGTGACCTGTGGAGGCACGGTGTCGATCTTCCCGGTCGACTGGGCCGTCGGCCCCTGCGTGTTCCCCGACAGGTCGACGCCGCCCCGTAGCGTCGCCGTGTAGGGCGTGCCATCGTGGACGGTCGTGCCCGCAACCGTAGCTCCATAGACGATGAGCTTCCCATTCTCCGACTTCGACGTCGTGCCGACGGCGAAGCTTCCGCCCCCTGGCCCTGTCGCCAGCTCGAGCGTGGGCGTGTTGCCGAGCGGTTCGACGTAGGTCGCTGTTATGGTCACGGCGCCGCCCCTGTGCGGGTTGACAGGCGAAAACGTCAGGCTGGGCGCCGGTGGTGCAACGGTGTCCACCGTTCCCGTCTGGGTCGCGTCCGCCGCTGTTTGGACATTACCCGACTTGTCGACGACGGACGCCTTCGGCACAGTCGCGAGATAGACATCGCCAGCCTGCGCGGTGGTCGCTCCCACCGTCGTCACGTAGACGAAGCGGGTGTCGCTGATCCGAGCCGCCGCGGGATTCGTGGGCGCGAAAACTCCCGCGCTTGCCCCGCTGAACACCAGCGTCGGCGTCGAGGCCAGCGGATCGTCGAAGTCGGCGGTGACGCTGAGCGACCCGGCCTTGAAGTAGGCCGGTCCTCGGCTGAAGACCAGCACCGGCGCGTTCGGTACCGTGGTGTCGACGATGCCTCCGAAGGTCTCGTCACGATCCGTCTGCCGATTGCCCGCGCGGTCGACGACCGACGTCGCCGGGATCGTCATCGTATAGCTGTCACCTGTCTGAGGCGTCACGCCGGACACCGTCGTCGTGAACCGGAAGCGCTGCGCGTGGATCTTGGCGACCACCGGCGGGCTGAAGAACGGCTTCCCGGGGCCCGAAACCAGGAGCACAGGCGTGCTGATGATCGGCTCGTCGAAGTCGGCCGTGACTGTCAGCGTGAGCGCTCTGAGGTAGGTCGGGCTCGGGCTGAAGGACAGCGTCGGCGCGGAGGGAGGCCGGCGATCGTATACGACCGAGGTCGTGGCTGCCGTGGCTCCCAGGTTCTGCACCTGGTCCACTCCAAGCACGGAGTAGGTGTACGTGCCGTCGACGGCCGCGTCCGCGACCGTGTCGGTCAGCGCCCGCGAGGCCGAGATCAACGAGTGGAACGTGCGGCTTCCCGCCGGTCCGGCGCGGACGACCTGGTACTTCGTCATCCCCGAGCCGCTGTCCGCCGAGGTCGTCCAGGTGATCCGAGGCGTGCTGCTCGTGAACGCCATTCCCGCCTGACCCAGGCCCACCGTGGTGATGGCCGTGATGGTCGCAACGTTCGTGGGTCGTGTCCGATCGAGCCGGATCGGGATCGTATCTTGAGGGTCGGGCTGCGCGATGTTCCACGCGCGGTCGGCAGCCCGGACCGTGAACTTGTAGACGCCGTCGGCGGGCTGCTGGGCGCCGCTGCGGGTGTCCGTGTAGGCCGTGGGCGCCAGAAGGACGACCTGGGTCGATAGCGGTGTCGGTGCCTCCGAGGTGAATACGAGATAGTTCTGCAGGCCGGAACCGGTCACCGGATCGCTCCCCGTTCCGGGATCGGATGCCGCAGGCCAGGTGAACTTCACCTGGGTCGACGTGGCCGGCAGACCGTCCGTCCCGACCACGTTCACCGTGGTTGCCGTGGTCAGCGGGATCGAGCGTGGCGGCAGCTTGTCCAGGAACGCCCGCGCCGGCTTGTTCCCCTCGCTTGGGTTCGTCACCCGATCCTCGGCCGTGACCGTGTAGTCGTAGGCTCTGTCGGTCAAGGTGCTCGGCTCCAGGATTTGCGTGACGCTCGACGCCTCGCGCGTGTACGGCTGGCCGTTGCGTTCGATCGCGTAAGCGGCCAGATCGCTGCCGCCGGTGCCGTCCGTCGACGTGGTCCAGCCGACCGTGAAATCGCCGCTGGTGTAGAAGGTCCCGGAGATGGAGCGCCCCTTCACGGCCGTGATCGTCGCCGTCGTTGGTGTGGGTGGCGCCAGGTCCTCGACAACCGTCATCACCCGGTTGCCCACGCGCTGACAATTGATGCTGGGGTTGGGCGCCGTGCGCGGACTGATTGGGCTGCTGAGTGCCCCCAGGCTGTCGAGCGGCTGCACCTCCCAGGTGAGCGTGCGCTGGGTCCCGACAGCCGTGATGGCGGTGATGGTGTAGTCGGTCGGAGTTCGGTTGTCGACCCAGGTGTTGGCTCCGCGAATCATGTCATAGGTGATGCCCCCGATGCCGCTGGCGTCGCTGGATTCAGGCCAGGAGAGTGTGTAGACGCTGCGAAGCCCCACTCGAGCCACGCCCAGACCGTACACGGGAGTCGGGGCGCTCACCACAATGGTTGTCACGGGCGACGGTGGCGTCGTGTCGAGGAGGAACTGCTGGGTGAGAGGGTTCGAGGCGAACCCGACGCGGTCCACGGTGGCAAACGTGAGGCTCTTGGGCCCGTCGCCGCCGAGCGCGGCCACGCGCGGCGTGCTGCCGCCAGAGAGCACGAACGAGGCCGTGGAGGGGCCGAGCAGGCCCGCCGAAACCGTGGACGTGTCCGCGAACGCCACCACGGGCACGTCGACGGGGAGCGCGTTGGTGACGGACGGGATGACCAGCGTATGGGCCAGCTCGTAGTTGGTTCCCTCGAGCCCTGAGCCGGGCCTGTTTCGAAGCGAGGCCGCCGTGGCGTTTCGCGCCAGGTCCTCTCCCACCCAGCTGAAGGTCGGCGTCGTCTCGTTGGTCCAGACGTCTCCGCCGGAGGTCGTCGTGCGATGGCGGTTGACGGTGACCGCCGTCCACGAGAGCCCTGAGATCGTCGGCGCCGTGTTGTCGAATCGAATCGCTACCTGCGTCGTCAGCGCCGACTGCTCGTTGCCTGGCGTCGAACCATCCGGCGTGTCCACCGGATGAACCGTGTAGTAATAGTG
>JACPRK010000142.1 GCA_016190005.1 Candidatus Wallbacteria bacterium
AATGGGAAATGACTTGACCAGGACAGGGTTTTTCCGTTCCCTGTTGCCTGTTTTCTGTTCCCTGTTCCCTGTTCGGTCTTCCTCCAGTAATCGCCTCTGCTCGCATTTCTCCGACACGCTCCTAGTGTGATCGCCCACAGGGTCTTGCCTACAGCCTACTGTCTACGGCCGACGGCCTGGAGTGGGACGCGCAGGGGCCCCGTGCGCCACGGGCTCCCCGGAGTCGCCAAAAAGTTGCATTTTTGGCGGCCTTTTGTTATATTGCCGTCCCAATAACTGACTAAGAATCATCCTGTGGAGGGGCATGTACGCGTTTTCCAACTGGACGCAGGCCATAACCTGTGGGGCTCCGGTGCCGCCACCGACGCAGCCCGATCCGGGGTCGCTGCTGGGCCGGGCCGCCAACACGTGGCGCACGGCGGGCGCCGTCGGGCTTGCGAAGCGCTCGCTGGCGTTCGTGCGTCGTCGAGTGGCTCCTGCGCCGGCGCCCTATGACGTATGGCGGCAGGCCAATGAGCCTGGGCCGCTCGAGCTGCGCGCACTGGCCCACGCTGCAGGCAAGCTACGGCGGCGGCCCGTCGTCAGCCTCCTGGTGCCAGTTTACCAGCCCGACGCACGCTGGCTGGCGAGGGCGGTCCAGTCCGTTCGGGCCCAGATTTACGACAACTGGGAGCTTTGTCTGGCCCTCGACGGTCCGCAGGCACCTTGGGTAGCCCGATCGCTTGGACACTGGGCCCAGCTGGACAGCCGCATCTGCATCACCTCTTCGGAGCGGCACCTGGGCATCGCGGGCGCCACCTCGGCCGCGCTCTCCATCGCTACGGGCAGCTACGTTGGCTTGCTCGACCAGGACGACGAGCTCTCCCACGACGCCCTCTACCGCGTCGTCGAACAGTTGCAGGCCGAACAGGCCGACCTCGTCTACTCCGACGAGGACAAGCTCACCGAGGACGGCCGCCGGGTCGACCCGTTCTTCAAGCCGGACTGGTCGCCGCACCTGCTCCAGTCGCAGATGTACACGTCGCACCTCTCGGTCTACCGGCGCGAGCGCGTGCAGCAGGCTGGCGGCTTCCGATGCGGATTCGACGGAAGTCAGGACTACGACCTGGCCCTGCGCGTCACAGAGGACGCCGACCGCGTCGTTCACATCCCGCGCATCCTCTACCACTGGCGCCAGACCCCTGGGTCGGCGGCGCTCGACCCCTGCGCCAAACAGTACGCCGTCGACAGCGCCGTCCGGGCACTCGACTCGGCCATGGAGCGGCGGCGAGTCGCGGGAACGGCGCTGCGGGGGACGCTCCCCGGCACCTACAGGTGGGTGAGGGAGCTGGATCAGCTGCCGCTGGTCAGCGTCCTCATCCCCACTCGGGATCGTCTGGAGCTGCTGCGGCCCTGCGTCGACTCGCTGCTGACCATCACCGACTACCCGGCCCTCGAGGTGCTCGTCATCGACCACGATTCGACGGAGCCTTCCACTCTTCGATATCTGTCCGAGCTCGAGGCCGATCCCCGCGTTCGCGTCCTCCGCTACTCCGGCCGCTTCAATTTCTCGGCGATGAACAACATGGCCGCGCGCGCCGCCCGGGGCGAACAGCTGCTCTTCATGAACAACGACGCCGCGGTCCTCTCACCCGATTGGCTGCGGGAGATGGTCGCGCTCGCGAAGGACCCCGACGTCGGCGCCGTCGGGGCAAAGCTCCTCTATCCCGACGGCCGCCTGCAACACGCCGGCGTCATCCTGGGTGTCGGCGGAGTCGCCGCCAACGCATTCGGACACGTGCCGTCCGAATGGCCCGGCTACTTCGGCGCTCCGCACGTCACCCGCAACTACAGCGCTGTCACGGCCGCCTGTCTCCTCACACCCGCGTCGCTCTTCCGCTCGGTCGGCGGCTTCGACGAGGACGCCCTGCCCGTCGCTTTCAACGATGTCGATTACTGTCTGCGGCTGCGCAAGGCCGGCAAGCTCGTCGTGTACTGCCCGGAGGCCGTCCTGACCCACCGGGAGTCGGCCACGCGTGGCCACGACCTCGACCCCGCCGAGGTCACGACGATGCGCGTCCGCTGGAAGGACTGGATCGAGGACGACCCGTTTTACAGCCCGCATCTGTGCCGCGAGCGCTCCGACTTCTGGATCAGGCTCTGACGGTTGCCGATGCCTAGTGGGATGTCTTCGCTGCCCGCCTCGAGCTCCGCGCCGGCCCGATCTCCGGCCCTCCGCCGCCACTTGCTGGCCGCGCTGGTGCGGCGCGACCTGGCGCTCCGCTACAAGGGCTCGCTGCTGGGAGCGTCCTGGAGCCTCCTGCAGCCTGCGGCCCTCGTCGCCGTCTACTCGCTTCTCTTCGCGGGCATCCTCAGGGCCTCCGCGCCGGGCTATCCGGTCTTCCTGCTCTCGGGGCTCTTGCCCTGGCTATGGTTCTCGGGCGCCGTCGGCTCAGGGCTCGGCTGCTTCCTGGGAAACGCGGGCTTGATCCGGACGGCGACCTTCCCGCGGGCCCTCCTGCCCGCCAGTGTCGTCGCCAGCCACGGTGTCCACTTCGCGGCGACGCTGGCGCTGGTGTTGCCCCTGGCCGCGTGGCACCACGGCCGGCTCCCGGCCGCGCTGCTGGCGGTGCCCCTGCTCGGACTGCTGCTCGCCTCCTTCTCGTTCGGTCTGGTGCTTCTCTTCGGCGCCCTCAACGTCTTCGTGCGGGACGTGGGGCAGGCAGCCACGGCCGTGCTGCGCCTCTGGTTCTTCCTCACACCCATCGCGTACCCGACCTCCGCTGTCCCGGACGCCTACCGCTGGGTCCTGGCCGCCAACCCCATGGCCCCCATCGTCGTCGCCTTCCAGGACGCCCTCTACCTGGGCGTCTGGCCAGACCTGTCGTCCCTTGCGCCCGCCGCCCTCTTCAGCTCCGCGCTCCTCGCCCTGGGCTGGACGGTCTTCTCCGCCCTCGAGGGCCGCTTCGTCGAGGAGCTCTGACAAGAATCGGGTCAACTCGACTTGCCCCGATTAAGAATCGGGGCAAGTCGAGTTGACCCGATTTGGGGCGGGGCGCCGACCAGGAGTGTCGACGGCGCTCCAGCGCGCGGGAGGGGAGCAGACGCCCCGGTCGCCGGGGGGGCCGTCGACCCGGAAACTGGCGGCGCCGAGCTTGAAGTCGGTGACCTGGCCGCTCGGGGCGGCCGTGGAGACGTTGACGAAGTAGTTGCCTGGTGCCAGCGACAGTCGCTCGAGCTCGAGCCGGATTGTCTGCGTGGCGCCGGAGGCATCCGGCAGTGCGAAGCCGTCTTCGGCGCTGTTGGCGCCGAAGCAGAAGAGCCCGTCGTCCCTGAAGAGGCCGATGCCGACGGCGGCACCTGCAGCGGCGCCCGCGCCCGAGAGCTCGACCTCGATCACCATCGGGTCGGCGGCCGAAAGGCCTCCGCGTGTGGGGCCGGCGGGCGGCTCGAGTCGTACGGCCGCCACGGTCCAGGCAGCGCGGCCGGGCGTCGCGTCGCCCTGGGCGCGCCCTGCGGCGGCTTCGAGCTGGCGGCTTACCTCGAGCTGGTAGGCGCTGGCGACGCCGTGCGGATCGCCCAGCATGCGGACGGCGCCGCCCTCCAGCCACAGAGCCCGGTCGCAGTAGCGGTGAACGTCGTAGAGCCCATGGCTCACCAAGACGAGCGTGACGCCTGAGCGGCGCAGCTGAGCCAGCCGCTCGCGGCAACGCGCCTGGAAGACGGCGTCACCGACCGAAAGCACTTCGTCCACGAGAAGGACGTCGCAGCCGGCCGTCAAGGCTATCGAAAACGCCAGCCGAAGCTGCATGCCCGCAGAGTAGAAGCGCACTGGAGTGTCCATCCAGGCCGCGAGGCCCGAGAGCTCCAGGACGGCGCCCACCAGCTGCTCGGCCGCGTGTCGGGACAGGCCGCGCACGCACCCGCCCCAGGCGACGTTCTCGCGGCCAGTGAAGTCGAGCTCGAGCCCCGCCGCCAGATCCGACATCAGGGCGACTCGTCCGATCACCTTCGCCGTGCCGCGGGTTGGCGCGAGGATGCCTGCCATCACTCGGAGCAGCGTGCTCTTGCCCGAGCCGTTCGATCCGATGACGCCCAGGGCCTCTCCGCGGCACACCGAAAGTGTGATGTCGGCAAGCGCCGGGCGGCCGTCCAACCGCTTGGACGGAAACAACCGCTCACGCACGCTTTGCACGAGCCCTCCGCCGGCCCGTGCCGGGAAGCGTTGCGTGACGTCACGAAGCTCGATGGCCGCGTCGCCGGACACGTTCAGTCCTCCCTGGGGTGTCGCGCAGAAGCCGACAGTCCCACCGCACGCGCGGCGCGAGAAAGCGCTCGGCGGGCCAGTCCCCTGCTTCCCTCTGTGGCCAGCACCTTGCGGGCGCGCGCCAGTCTGGCCGAGTGGAAGGGCGAGTGTGGCAGGAACTCCTTGAGGTAGTCGACGTATCGAAGCGGGGCGCCGCGGTCCTGCGTGGTGTACGGCGCGGCCAGGAACCGGGCCAGCGGCGCCACGAGATCGGGCCAGGTGTACCGGTCTGCCAGCGTCCGCGCGGCCGCCGATTGCCGACGCCGGAGCTCGTCCTCGTCGAGAAGCGCCAGCAGAGCGATTCGCACGGCCGCCACGTCGCCGGGAGGCACGCCCAGGGCTGCCTGGGCCGCGACCATCTCGTCTCCGAGCGCATCGCCCAGGCTGACCACGGACGGCAGGCCGACCCAGAGATGGTCGAGCAGCCTCGTTCTCCAGGCAAACCTGGCCTCCAGATGCGCTCCGTGGAGGCTGACGCCGGCAGTTGCGTGAGCTAGCCATGCGTGGCGCTCGGCCAGCGGCGTCCACTCCTCGAAGTAGACCTGGCATTCGAGCAGGCCCAGGCCGGCCGCCAGCTCGCGAGCGCGCGCGGCGGCGCCCATCGGCGGCACTTCCGGGTTGGGATGGCGCGTGCCCAGGAAAACCAGCGCCGCGTCCGGCCGGGCGGCCGCCACCTGGGCGAACGCCTTCAAAAGAGTTCCCGCATCCATCCAGTCCCAGATGCCGCCGCTCCAGATGAACGGCCTGCGGCCATTCGCATACGCCGGGTGTTCTGGCGCCTCGGCGCCTTTCGGGGGCGCCGCGCTCGGCACTCCCGTTGGGAGCGTGTCGATCAACCTGCGGAACGAGGGGCCCAGCGCGTGGCCCCTCGGATCGACCCGGCCGAGCGCGGCCAGCATCCCCAGCCAGAAGTCTCGCGCGCGCTCGTGGGCAGCCAAGAAGAAGTCCGCGTGCAGGAGCAACTCGATGGCGAATCCCAGACATAGCTCGTGCCTTTCCTGGCGACCATTCGCGGCGGCATTCGCCGCCCCGATTTCCAGGTTGGCCAGCGGCGCCGGGTCGTAGAGGTCCCCGACGATCGGCACCGTCAGCTGGCGCAGCCACGGCAGCTTCCGGAAGGCGTAACCCTGCACGAGCACAGTTCCGGAGCGCCGGGCTGCCCCTTCCAGATCCGGATCGTCCAGCGAGGTCAGTTGCACTCCGGATGCCGCGCCCGCATCCGGCTGGCCGGCCACGGCAAGCAGCACCTCGTGCTCCTTGGCTAGCGCGCGCGCCATCTCGAGGTGGCGCATCGCGGTGCCCGCCATTCGCGGACCAACGCGATCCGGGCAGAGGATCAAAAGCCGGGTCACGACGCCCGGGCGACCTTGCGCCCCAGCACCCAGATCGCCTCCCCGAGCCCCAGGCGCTCAAGGGGGCGGCGCCACCGCGGCCGGCTCCCCAGTCCGGGAAGGCCGCGCGTCGTGGCGTGGAGAAGACCGAAACCCAGCGCCTCGAGCAGGCGCGCCAGCAGCTCCGGGCGGAAGTAGTGCAAGTGCCCCGACGGCACCACGGCGTTCCAGAGGCCCCCCAGCAGCCGGCGCGACAGAGAGTTCCAATTCGGAGTCAGAATAGCCACCAAGCCTCCCGGCGCCAGCGACTCCACCGCCCCCTTCAGGCAATCCACCGGCCGGGCGACATGCTCCAGGACATCCAGCATCGTCACACAGTCGTAGGCGCCCGTTCTCTTCGGAAGCTGCTCGAAGAATCCGGGCAGCAGCTGCACACCGTAACGCTCCAGCGCGAACCGCCTCGCAGGCGCCGAGGGCTCTACGCCCGTCGCTACCCAGCCGCGGCCGGCCGCCAAGCTGGCCAGTAGTCCCGTCGCCGCACCCACGTCCAGCAGCCGTCCGCGGCCCGGGGCGTACCGCTCGATCTCATCCAGGAATCCGTTCATCACGCGGTGTCGCCCTTCCTCGTGGGGAAGGTAGAGCCGCTGCAGGTACTCCGCCGCCAGTCCGGGATCTGCGTAGCTCCGCGCGATCCAGGCGTCGTCATACCGGGGCGATACGAAGTGGTGCCCGCACCCCCCGCAGCGCGCGATTCGCCCGGGCTCTTCGGGTCCACGAACGGCCTTCCGCAGCGCCGTCACCCCGGGCCCCTGGCCGCATACGGCACAGTCGACGTCTACCAAGGCCGGGCTGCACATCGCAACGCCCCCCATTCAGGGTCGCGCCAGCCGCTCGATCGCGGCTTCGTCCAGGTAGTAGCCCTTCTGTTGTACGCGCCGATCGGGGTCATAGGGCAGTTGCCACACGAGCATGCCTGCCTCCCGCGCGCCGGCGATGTCCCGGGCGTCCGTCGCCTGGTAGACGGCCTTTGCGCCGTTGCGCGCGGCAAGCGCCACCGCTTGCCTGTAGAGGAAAAGCTGGTCAGGTGAGTGGGCGGAACCGTCCATTGGCTTGCGGTTTCGCTGGAAGAACGGCACGAAGATCGACCCGCTGGGGAAGAGCGAGAAGTCCACCGAGGGGTAGAGAGGATCGTGCCAGCGGGGCTTGCGGCGAGGTTCGTCACCTGGGCCGCGTCCCTCGAAGTAGTCCCGGACGAGCTCAACCTTGGCAGCGGTGAGGGAGGCGGCCAGCTCCTCCTTGCGCGCCGCGTTCTCCTCCGAGAGCCACGCATTGGCTTTCGCCAGCTGCGGATCACCCCAGTCAGCGGGGAGATTCATGACCAGCCCGATCGGGTAGCCGCTCGCGCGGAGGCGGGTCAGGTAGGCGTGCGCGTCGGTCACCTTCCCATCCTGGGCCAGGTAGCGCATCCACGCGAGCGATACGATGTCGCCGCTTGCCGGGTCCTTCGGCGTCGACACGAGGCTGTTCTCTCCCAGGTCGAAGAAGATCCACGGCTTGGGCCGACCCGCATCTGCAGCCTGCACCCTGGGCCACGCTCCGAGCAGCTGCGCCCCAACCGTGAGCAGCCCCAAGAGGAGCAAACCTAGGCGTCCTGGTCCCTTGGACATGGTCATTCTCGACATCCCCGCCATGTTACAAGCGAAGACCCTCCTACGCACGGCTTCTGACGTCATGGCCGGCGGTCCATTGGAAGAGGGCTGCCGTCCGAATCGCCGGCCAGGATACTCGGGTATACTCTCCTGGACCACTCGTCGTCGCGGTCACCGGCCAGCCGGCCGAAAGGATGCCAACCGTGAATCTCCTACCGCTGAGGGTTCTCGCGCTGTCACTTGCGATAGTGACGGGCCCGTTCGGGCCCGGCCCCGCGCAAGGAGCCGAACAGGCTGAAGCCATGAAGACCGCCATCGCCCATCTCGACGAGGTCGTCCAGAAGCTGCTGTCCGATCCGAACCTCGGAACGATCGTAGCGGGTTTCAAGCAGATGTATGCTGGCTCGCCCCTCCTGCTGGCGATCCGGCTCCAGAGAGTGGACGTCGCCTCGGAGCTGCTGGCGGCCGGGGCGAAGGTGAAGGAGCCTCTGAACGAGGAGTTGCCCCTCACGGCAGCGGTCATCAACTGCGGCGTGGAGATGGTCACCTTGCTGCTCGATAACGGAGCCGACCCCAATCAACTCGCTGCTCCCGACGACTTCCCGGCCCTCTTCCACTCCGTACTGATGCAGAAACTGGAGCTGACAAAGCTGCTGATCTCCCGGGGGGCCAAGGTTAAACAGGCCGGGCCAAACGGGAGGACCCCGCTCCATGTGGTGGGCGCCATGACCGATGACGAGGCCACTGCGAAGTTCCTCATCGAGAAGGGAGCCGACCCACTAGCGAAGGACAAAGAGGGCAAGACTGCCTTCGACCTGGCTGTCGCAGCCAAGCACGACAAGGTCGCCAAGGTCCTCCAACCCCAGAAGTGACCGGGCGGAATCCAACGGCTCGCCGGACTATACTGGTGTCGTGACGGCTCCGGACAGCCGGCGGCCCTTCGACCGCCCGAACCTCCGGCGTGCAGGCCGATGGCTAGCGCTGGCCGCGGCGCTGCTCGTCCCCGCGGCGGTGCTCGCCTTTTCAGGCGACGGCGCCAAGCTCTTCCAGCAAGCCAAGGAGGAGCTGAGGACGGCCGCGCGCGCCAAGGGCGGCATGCAGGAGGACGGCGACGCCGTCGACCACTACGAGCGCGCCGCCGACTTGCTGAAGGACGCGCTGGCTCAGGCGACGAGCCCGCGAGAGACGCAGACCGTGAAGCGAGCGCTCGTCAGCGCCTACAACGACATGGCGATCGAGCTCCACTCTCGACGCGAGCTCGCGCGCGCCGTCGAGTCGGCTCGAAGCGCCATCGAGCACTCCGACGATGGTTCGGCCGTGCTCGAGTCGAATATCGGCACGATGTACTTCGAGGCCGGCGACTACTACAACGCCGCCGCTTCTTGGGAACGCGCCAAGGAGCTGGCCGGCAACGCGCCGCTCAAAGAGAGCATCAGCCGCAACCTGATCACCGCTTACATCAAGGACGGCCAGTCGCGCGACCGAGGCTCCCTCGGGCTGGCCGTCCGGGAGATCGAGGACATCCTCACCGGGTCCCCCGAGGACAAGGAGATGCTCCTGCTCCTGGGCCGCACTCACCAGCTCGAGGGCGAGTCCGCGAAGGCGCTCGACGCTTGGGAGCGCGCGCGGAGGCTCGGAGGTCTGCCCGAGGATGCCGAGCGCGCCTACCAGCAGTTGAAGGCGGCGGTCGCCGTCAAGCGCGGGTTCTCGCGAGAGGAGAGCCGGCACTTCAACATAGATTTCAACGACCGCTCCCACGCCTCGCTCGCCGGCCGACTGCTGGCCTACTTCGACGAGGCGCACGAGGAGCTGACCCGCATGCTCGGTCTCTCGACCGGCGATGTGAACAAGGTGACCATCACGGTCTATACCAACCGCCAGTTCGATCGGGCCGTTCGAATCGCCTGGGCAGGGGGCATCCAGCAGGCCAACCGCGTCGACCTGCGCGTCAACCCGAAGTGGAACGACAAGGACTACGAGGACACGGTCCGCCACGAGTACTGCCACTACCTGGTGGCGCTCAAGTCGCTCAACAAGCACGTGCCCGCCTGGTTGCAGGAGGGGTTCGCGATGCACCAGGAGCGAGCCCTGGACCGCTCGTTCTGGCATACGCGCTTGATGCGCGGCCGGGCGAAGGGGCTCTTCATGCCACTCTCGGAGCTGGAGAACAGCTTCTCGTCTCTTCCGTCGGAGAAGGTATCGCTGGCCTACGCCCAGTCCCACGACTTCATCGGCTACTTGCTGGAGCGCTCCGGCGTGAACGCCATCGCCAAGCTGCTCGACGCCATCGGCGAGGGTTCAAAACTGGAAGGCTCCTTCGAGTCCTGTTTTGCAATCTCGTTGGCCGATTCCGAGCGAGCCTGGCTGGCCACCGTCGACGAGCGGCTCGAAGCGGCGCTGGCCGCCGCCCGAGCGCTGGCGCTCAAGGGCCTCCGCGCCGCACCCTCCGCCGTTACGGCCACGTCCGGCGCGCCCGCCTCGCGCCCCGTCTCGAGCCCGGCCCGGACGCCAACCTCGCGGTAGCGCCCGGAGATTTCAGCCGATTTCAGCTCCGTTTCAGGCGCGCGTCCGCCAGATTCGCCGCCGACCCGCCAAACCGCCCTCGTTCGTAGCGCGGCAAGCGCAGTCGACGCGCAGGGTCGAGAAACGAAGGAAACCCCGGAGGGCCCAAGGAACCCTCCGGGACACCGGAGGCGTGGCAGAGCGGTCTAATGCACCCGGTTGTCACCCGGGCAAAGGCTACCTCGCGTGGTCTTTCGTGGGTTCAAATCCCACCGCCTCCAGCCATTTCAGCGTACCCCCAAGGCTGGCCGGCCGCAAGTCGATCGGCCGGCCGCCAGGCGGCCGGTGAGGCTACGTTCGCACTTCCGCCGGGGCGTGCGGCGCGGGGGCGGGCGTGACGGGATCATAGGTGGAGAAGAGCCGGCCCCAGGGGCTGGTCGCCAACCAGTTCTCGAAGATCTTGCTGTCCTTCACCGGCCACCGGAACCAGTCGTGGTAGGCCTCGCTGCCGAATACGAACAGGTGCACGAGCGGCGTGTGGAAGAACAGCTTCTGCGCCCACTTGAGCGGCCCGAACCACATCACGTCACCGACCATGCTCGCCAGATTGTCGCCGACCTCGAAGTGCCAATTCTCCTTCGACACGTCCTCGCCGATCAGCTCGATGTCTGCCGGGTTGCCGACACCAAGCCCCTCGTCATGGGCGATGCGGATGAACGGAAGCTGCATCGGGTCGAAGCCCATCATCTTGGCTGCGACGGCATCGATCGCCACCTGGTCGCCGCTGGCCAGCATCAGATCCTTGCGGACCGGCCGCATCGTGCGCGGGCCGGGGCCGTCCCCGCAGGTCGTCCCATCCATCACGGCGAAAAGTCCTGTGTGAATCTCCTTCTGCACATGCAGCAGATCCACCAGCGTCTCGTGAATCCAGGAGTGCGTGTAATGGCGGTGCGTCGCCAGCAACCCGCCGAATGCGTTCTTCATCGCGCCGGTCGTGGTCGTGTAGATGTGGCACTTCACCGTCGGCAGGTGGACGATGTTCTTCCCGAAGAAGTAGTCCGGGATGTGGATACCGTGCGGGAAGATTCGGTCCAGCACGCGCATCTTCGCCTTCGGTTTGAACGGCACCCACGTCATGTCCTGCGGCTTGAAGTTGTAGAGGACCGGGATCTTGTACTTGCCGAAGATCGGCAAATACTTGTTCAGGTCCTCGCCCTTGAACGCATTGGTCACGACCGTCTTGTTCTGCACGCAGACCTGGTCGGTGTATCCGCGGTTCTTGAGGGCCTGCACGGTTCCCTCGAGTTGCCAGGGCGTGGTGTTGGCGCCGGGGAAGGGGAAGTGCCAGGAGATGTTGTCCTTGAGGATCGTCGTCTTTCCAGGCGCAAGGTGCTTCTCGACCTCGGCCAGCCCACAAAGGCGGTCGACGTCTTGGAGGACGGTTTCGGGTGTGCAACGGACTACGGAAACTCGAGCTTTCATCGCCCGCAATATACCACCCGTCTCTCCCGGCGGCAGCGACGAGCTCTCCGCCCCTTCAGCCGCCGATCTGCCACTCGGGCCGGAAGTGGCTCCACCCGAAGTCCAGCCAGACCGTACCGTCGCGCTCGAGGACCTGCGTGGCATGCTTGCGCGCCATGGCCGCGATGACGCCGAGGCCCGTCTTCTTGACCAGCGCTGGGCCGCCGACCCGGATCTGCGGCGCGAACGTCTCGTCCCCAGGCTCACCCACCTGGCGCAGGATCAGAACCATCAGGCGGCTTGTGATCGGAAACAAGCAGAGCATCGGACCTTGCACGTCGTCCATCCCCTTGACGATCGATGCTTCCGTGGGATACGGCGGCCCCGCCCCCTTCCAGACCGCCGCTAACAGCCGCTCGAACTCGCCAGTCAGCTCGGGGGTCTCCGCATCATGGAAGATCGTCACCACTCCGTAGTGATGGTCGCCCTCCGTCAGCCCCAGGAACACCGGACGCGCCGCCAGCCGCGCCAGTTCCCAGCTCCCCACCATCCCCATGTCGACCTTGTCTGCCGGGTCGCTCGCCAACTCCAGTCCCAACCCGGGCGCGACAACCCTCACCCGTTCGCACAGGTCGCGCAGGTTGTGGTCGGGATACCAGAACTGGAGGGAAAGCACGGGCGGAAATGGAGCCCCGATGCCCCGCGCGGAACTCCCCTGGCCAGCAGCCGGGAACCGCGCCGTCGAGCCTCGGGAGACCGGGCTCAGGCCCGGCCGTTCTCGATGACTTCCTGCGCCTTCTCGAAAGAGATGTTCCGGGCGTACGACAGCTCACCCATGATCATCTTCTCGGCCCGCTCCATCAGGAACTTCTCCTTGAGGCCCAGGTCCCGCTCCCGCGAGCGCTCGTACAGCGTCTTGTAGACCTTGGCGACCTCGAGGATGTTCCCACTTTGCACCTTGTCCAGGTACTCCTTGTGACGCCGGTGGAAGCTCTCGTCCTCGAGGATTTCGAAGTAGTTCCCGTGCCGGTCGCGCAGGATCTTGAGCATCTGGTCGATGATCTCCTCGCTGGCGACCTTTCGCAGGCCCAAGGTGTCTGCATTGGCGACCGGTACCATCACCCGGTCCAGCTCATTGAGCGGCGTCTCGATCACGTAGTACTGCGTCTCATGGCCCAGGACGCGCTGAATTGTGATCTCGCGGACGACGCCCACCCCGTGGGCAGGATGGACAACCTTTTCGCCGACACGGAATGCCATCGAAGACTCCTTGCACTTGCCCGCGCCCCTGAGCCATGCGGCCACGGGCAGAAAGTTCCCGCATTGTAGCACGAATCGAGAGGTTCGGTCAACTCGACGGGCCGCCATGCAGTCTGCCGCCGAGGGTCGCGGTCGTACTCTCGAAGTTACTTCAGTGATCGGCATTCGGCGCCGTCGCGCGCGGCGACTGGACCCCGGACTTGGCTCCGGTTCCTCCGAGCGCGCGTGCAAGCCGCGTGGCCAGCTCCCGCTCCAGCTCCGGGTCGGCCAGCTCCCGTCCGACCGCCCTCGCCCATCCCGGCCCCGAGTAACCTCGGGCCCGCGCAACCTCTCGCACTTCCCGCCCGCTGGCGCTGGCCTCGACCAGCACTTCCAGCACAGCCTCCCGCCCGGGCGCAGGAACCGACGCCCGCCATCCGGCCATCGCCACGCTCGCCAGAGCCAGTACCGCCAGCGTCCACTTCCAGGCCGCCGCTTCGCGCTCGCTCACGATGCCTGCAGTATAATCGCCGCGTCATGCGAGTTGCGTCACGAACGGGCCCCAGGCCAGGTGGAAAGGTCCGCGAGGTCGCTGCCGACAGCCTGGCTGCGATGGCCGGCGTCGAACCCGGTGACGAGATCGTCGCCATCAACGGCGTCAGTGTCACCGACGTCCTCGACTTCCGCTTCGAGGAATCCGCCGAGGAGTGCGCCCTCGACTTCCGTAAGCCGGACGGCACACTCGTGGCCGTCTCGCTCGAAAAGGACCCCGAGGACGTCCTCGGCATCGAGTTCGCCGACGACCTCTTCGACGGCATCCGCACCTGCAAGAACAACTGCCCGTTCTGCTTCGTCTACCAGAACCCGCGCCGGATGCGGCGGACCGTCTACATCAAGGACGAGGACTATCGTTACTCCTTCCTCCACGGCAACTACATGACGCTTTCGAACCTTTCGGAAGAGGACTGGGGCAAGATCTTCCGGATGCGTCTGAGCCCGCTCTACGTCTCCATCCACGCCACCGAGCCCGCGCTGCGGACCCGGCTCCTCGGCACCAAGGAGCCCCGCCCGATCCTCGAGATGCTCCAGCGCCTGGTTGGCGGTGGCATCGAGTTCTACGGCCAGATCGTCAGCATCCCCGGATGGAACGACGGCCCGGAGCTGGATCGGACGCTGACCGACCTTCTGCCTCTCTATCCCCAATTCCGCGGACTGGCCATCGTGCCCGTAGGCCTCACCACCCACCGCGCCAAGCTTGTCGAGCTGCCGTCCTACGTTCGTGAATCCGCCCTGGCGATGATCGAGCACGGCGAGCGCATCGGCCGCCAGATGAAACGCAAGTACGGCCGCCGCATCGCCTATCTCGCCGACGAGTTCTACCTTGCGGCCGGACTTCCCGTGCCACCGATGAGCTACTACGACGGCTACGTCCTGCGCGAAGACGGCGTCGGGATGATCCGCAAGTTCACGGTTGACTTCCGTCGCGCCTTCCCTCGCTACGCGCGCCGGCGTCTCCAGAAGCCGCCCGTTCGCACCGTGATCGCCACCGGCCGGGCTGCGCGCCCCATGTTCGCCGAGGTCGTGGAGCCAGCGCTGCGCCAGCGGCCGGACCTCGACGTCCGGATCGTCGACGTCGAGAACCTCTTCTACGGGAACACCATCACGGTCGCCGGGCTCCTCTCGGCAACCGACTATCTCGCCGCCTTCCGGGGCAAGCTGGACGCAGACAAGCTCATCATCCCGGCACACTCCCTGCGCTCCGACGGCGCCTGCTTCCTGGACGACGTCACCCCCGAGGCGCTCTCCGCCGAGCTCGGCGCCGAGCTCGTCCCGATCCCCGACAGCGCCGAAGAGCTGCTGCGGGAGCTCTGGGGATACCCGCGCAAGCAGGTCTTCGACTCCCAGACGTCGACTGCCGAGGTTGCGATCTATGGAAGCTGAGGAGCGCGTGCGATGACCCAGGCCCGGTCCGATTCCCACACTGCCTCGGTGCGTGGCGTGGACTGCGACGGCGAGGGCTGGGAGCTGACCGCCGACCTCTCCGCCGGGCCGGTGCTGCTCGTCTTCTATCGCGGGAGCTGGTGCTTCCTGAGCCGCAGGGCGCTCGCAGCATTGCGCGAGGAGCTGCCCCTCTTCACGCGCCAGGGGTGCCAGGTCGTGCTGGTGAGTGTGGAACCGACTGAAAAGATGATCGAGCTCCGCCGGCGCCTGAAGCTTTCGTTTCGCATCGTCGCCGACGACGACCTCGCCATCGCCGGCGCGTTCGCCCTGCCGATCGAGCGCCGTTTCGGCTGCCCGTTTCCCGCTGCGCTCCTCATCGCCCCCGGCGGCCAGGTCCTCTTCCGACACGTCGGCCGTACCGGCCGTGACTGGCCCGACTGGCGCCAGGTCGCCGCCAAGATCCCCTCGGAGCCGAGGACCCCGACGGGCGCTGCCTGATCTCCCTGTTGCGGGCTCACTGCGCCATCTGGTGACGCGCCACCGGGTTCTCCGGATCGAGCACCAGGACCTCGCGGAACACGCCCCTGGCCGCGTCCCGCGAGCCGCGCGCCACGTGCACCAGTCCGAGCTCCGTCAGGTACTTCACATCGGTCGGATAGAGCAGCAGCATCCCCACGAGCACCTGCTCGGCCTGGTCCAGCTTCGCCTGCATCCGCAGCGCAAACGCGAGCCGCAGGTTGCCCGTGTAGTTGGCCGGATCGATCGCCAGCACCTGCCGCGTGAAGAGCTCCACGTCCTTGTACTGCTCGCGCGCCATCAGCGGAAGCGTGTAGCCAAGCTTCGCGTCGAGCGAGTACGGGGCCACTTTCATCGCGGTCTCGTAGTGCTTCTGAGCGTTCGTGAACTTGCCTGCCAGGTAGTAGAGCCAGCCGAGCCGCAGGTTCACCGTGTAGCCCTCTGGGTAAGCCTGCGAGACCGTCAGGAGCGTCTTGATGGCATCGTCGTAGTCCTGGGTCTTCTCATAGCGGTAAGAGCGATGGTAGCTGTCCCGGATGTCCGCCTCCGCAAGCTCTCCCTTGCCCTTGCCACCGCCACCCGCCAGCGCGACCGACCCCAGGCCGGCCGCCAGCACGAGCGCCAGCCCGAGTGCGCCGCTCACCCTCGCAACTCCCCGTGCCCGGGTTACGAATCGTCCCTTCGGTGTCTCGACAGTTTGCTCTTGCATGAGTGCCTCCGCCCGCCCAGGGTTCAGAACGTGTGGCCGACCGAGGCCGTCCAGCTCTGCGCCGACGATCGGTTCGTTGCGCCGACTTCACGATAGAGCTCCTGCGCGGTCCGGACGGTGGCCGTCGTGTCGCCTCCAAGCCGGTAGCGCGACTCGAAGCTGTAGCCGCCCTCGTGACGCTCCGGCAGGTTGAAGACCGTGAAGCCGTCGTCGCGCACGGCCAGCCCCTGGTTACCCGCCCAGCCCGCCGCGGTCAAGGTCCAGCGGCGCCAGGTGTAGATGAGACGCTCCTCGACCGAACGGAACTCGCGCCGGCCGAGCCCGATGTCGTCGCTGGCGAAGATGAGGTGGGCGCGCAACTCGCTGCGCAACCCGTGCGCTGCCGACGACCAGGCGCCGAACGCGAGCTGCGGCGACAGCTGCCAGACCGTCAGGTCGGGCGCCAGCTCGGAGTAACTCGAACGATACACGTCCAGCCCCAGGTCCCACGGCCCGTTCTGAAGCCCGTGCGCTCCCAGGAAGAGCACCAGTCCGTCCCCCGACAGTGCCCGGTCGCTGTCGATGGCGTGGAACCCGCCCCGGAGCCGCCACCCAGGCTGTGTGTAGTTCGTGTAGACCGACGTCAGGTCCCTCTGGCGGAAAACCGCGTTGCCCAGGAACTCCACGTCGAGCTGCTGCAGCGAGAGCTCGTACTGGTGATCCAGCCCGTGCCCGACGTACGCGTACAGGCCGCGATAGCTCGAAGAATCCTTCAGCGACGAGTGGCTGTAGTCGAGCCGGCCCGCGAACCCCACCGCGTCCACTCGGGTCTCGACTGCGACAGCCGGTGCGGCGACACTGGCTGCCAGCAGCAGGCCCGCGATTGCGTCAGTGAGTCTCATTGGAGATCCTCCTCATGACGAGGCCGTTACCCTCGACCCGAGCAAACCCGCACCGCCGGTCAAGCTCCACCCTCGCCTCGCGATCCAGCCCCAGAAGCTTCGAGCGCGCGCGCGAAGCGATGACGTTACGCCCCGCGAAGGCGAGCTCGACCTCGACCCGGGCGGCCGGCGCGTGAAAGGCGCTCAGGAATCGCGCTGCAGCCACCGGCCATCCCGTCGCCGCGACGGCCAGCGGCACGTGATCGCTCCAGGCGAGCCCCTCCGCGAAGGCCAGCGGCATCCTCGGCAGCGACACGAACATCAGCGCCAGCCGCTCGTCGGAGCCGTCCATGCCCAGAAAATAGAACGTGCCCTCGGAGCGGGAGAAGTAAAGCCTCCCGCGGTCCGACTCGAAGTAGGAGGTGCCGTCGAGGGCCATCCGCACCTCCAGGTCCACCGTGCCCTGGGGCACGCCGTGCTTCGTCACCTCGAAGCGGTGCCGGGAGTCGAGCGCCAGGCCGGTCACGGTGTCCAGCGTCCGGTCGGGCAAGAGCGGCTCCACGGCGGCGCCTTCGGCCGGCAGGTCGTCGGCGTAGTAGGTCGACTGCTGGCGGTAGAAGACGAACGAGAACGGCAGCGTCGCGGCCCCGACATCGTCGGTCGCCTGCACCTGCACGTGGATGTGGGGCTGTGGCGAGTGGCCCGAGTTGCCGCAAAGTCCGAGCAGCGCCCCCCGCTCCACCCAGTCACCGACGCGCACGACGACCGACTTCGGCGCCAGGTGGGAGAGCTCCGCGGCGAACCCGCGCTCGTCGCGGATGACGACCGCGTTGCCCCAGCTCTGCGCGCGGTCGACCGTGCCGAGCGGGTTGTCGGGCAAGTCGTCGATCACTCGGACGACCCTCCCGCGAACCGGGGACAGGACAGGCTTGCGGTAGGCGAAGTAGTCCTCGAGCTCGAGTCCCTCGTTGCGGAACGTGGCGCCCGTGTCGTCGGTGACGACGAAGTCGTAGGCGTGGGACCAGGAGCCCTTGTGGGTCCATTTGCCGGCGAAACCCTGCCAGACCGTCCACTTTCCGGCGAACGGGAGCGTGAGGGTCCGCAGGGACCCGGAAAACCTGAGCAACGTCGAGAGGTGGTGATCGAGAGTCTCCTCGGGGGTCTCCTTGATGTATCGGGCGACGAGCGGGCTGGCGCTGAGGCCGAGCACGTAGATCGTCGCCAGCGAGATGGCGTTGAACGGCAGCGTGAAGACCGGAATTCCGTAGTAGGACCAGAAGACAGTGGTCGCGTCGAGGAAGAGCGTCGAGACGGCGACTGCGCCCAGCGCTACCGCGAAGCTCCTGGGGGAGGGAATCAGGAAAACGCCGCCGACCGCCATCGCGATAAGGATGAAGTTGAAGCTGGTCGAATCGGCGTAGGCCTGCGCTGCGGAGCCGAGCATGAGCCCGCGGAGCGTGGCGCCCGTCGCGTAGCCCGCCAGCGCCAGCATCAGGAGGATGCGCGAGCGCCAGGCGACCAGCACGGCCAGTGCAAGACCGACGGGCACGGTCGGCGCAAAGAGGATGGCACCGAACGACTTGAAGAACCCCGCTAGAGGGGCCGGGACAGCCAGGTCGGGCGTCCAGGCAATGCCCCCGTGCGTGCCGAAGAGCAGACCGGAGTATCGCAGCGAGGCCAGGTAGGCGATGGAGCTGGCGACGACGAAGGGCAGGCTGAGAATCGGCAGCCGCAGGTAGGTCGAAAAGAGGTTGGCCAGCGACACCGTCAAGACCAGGGTGAGCACGCCGGCCGAGACGACCAGGAAGCCGACCAGAGGCGTCGGTTCGAACAGGTGGCCGATGGAGAGCCCCACGAGCAGCGGGTTGTAGGTGTAGTAGCCGGTCCTGAGGAACTCCGGTCCCAGGCCGATGAACCGGGCGAAAGCGTAAGCCGCCAGCACCGAGAGGACACCGCAGCCAGCGGTCTTGGGCGCCAGGAGGAGCACCGCGAAGATGGCCGCCCCGGCCGTCGTGCCCTGCAAGAAGAGAATCTCGGCGTAGCTACCGAAGAATGCCTGGATGTGCTGCTTCACGAGTCAGTGGATGCGCTGGCTCTCACGAGTCCTTGCGTCCCTGTGGGCGCGCCTTCGCAGCCGGGTTCTTGAGGCGCTCCGGGAGCTTCTCCCGCCGCTCCAGGTCCTCCAGCGTCTCCTTTTCCCGGATGACTTCGACCTGCCCGTCGGTACCGATCAGGACGACGTTGGGGCGGTACTCGATGAACTGGAGCCACTGCGTGTTGTTGTACGCGCCGACCGGCGAGAAGATGAGCCGCGTGCCCCGCGACAGGGGCGGCAAGAGCGACCCCTCGTCGATGGCGTCGATGTTCATGCAGAGCGGCCCATAGACGACGCAGGGCTCGTTGGGGCCCGGTACCTGTCTGTCCAGAGCCACCTGGAACTTGTACCAGAACGCCGTGAAGAGCAGGTTGACCCCGGCGTCGACGATGTAGGCGCGCGTCCCGTCTGCCAGCCGTTTGGTCGCCCAGACCGTCGTGATCAAAGCGCCGGCCTCGTCGATCAGTGCCCGGCCCGTCTCCAGGATCAGAGCCGGGAACTTGCCCGGGGGCAACGTTCGCCAGAGCGCCGACGTGATCTGCTCGGCGTACTCGTCGAGGCTGGGGATGCCTACGTCGGGCGACAGGTAGGTCCCCTTGAGCTGGATGCGCGAAGGGAAGCCGCCTCCGACGTCCAGGTACTCGATCTCGCTGCCGAAGGCGGCCTCGAGCTCCTTGGCAAAGAGAACCATCTTCTCGACCTGTCGTCCGTAGGCCTTCGGGTCGAGGATGAAGGTCCCGATGTGGCAGTGGAGGCCGTTCAGGTTGAGCTTTCCAGTGCGGGCAATCCGCTTGGCCGCCTCCATCGCCTGGCCCCGCTCCAGGTTGAGCCCGAAGCGCGACCATTGCGGGTAGATCCCCGTGTCCATGTTGAGGCGCAACCCCACGTTGACTTGCCGGCCCAGCTTCTCCGCGACACGCTCGAGGTCCTGGATCTCGTCCATGTGGTCGACGTTGACCATGCCCCCGCCCGCCAGCACGGCCTCCAGAGTTTCTACGGGCTTGTATGGCCCGTTCAGGACAATTTGATCGCCCGGCACGCCGAGGGCGCAGGCCTTGTCGTACTCCATGCGCGAGACCAGCTCGGCCATCGCACCTTCCTGGTGCATCAGCGCGCAGATGGCCGAGAGGTAGTTGGTCTTGTAGGACCAGCCGAACCGCACGTTCGGGTAACGCGTGGAGAAGGCCGCGTGCGCGGCGCGCCACTGCTCCCGGACGCGCCGCTCCGAGTAGACGAAGAGCGGCGAGCCGAACCGATCGACCAGCTCGGAAATGGGCACGCCGTCGATCTCCGTGCAGACCCGGCGGGCATAGAGCGGGCTCTGGCCAAACTTGTTCATGAAGCCGCTCTGCAGCTTTCGGACCAGCGGCTTCACGTAGGGTCTTCGCATCAGGTCTCTCCTCGAGTCACGATTCGCTGGAACGTCTCCAGGTCGGTTACCAGCTCGTAGGTGTACCGCACGAAGAGCCGGCCGGCCGGATACTCCCGCGCCGGTTCCACCGGCAGTCCCAGCATGCGCCGCACCAGCAGCGCGGCGAGGTTCTGGCCCACTCCGGTTGCGAAGTAGGACCAGGCCGGAAAGCGTGGGTTGACCTCGATGAGGAAAACCTCGCCCGAGGTGCCCACGATGCACTCGAGCTCGTACGGCCCGCGCCAGCGGTACTCCTTCACGAGGCGCTCGGCGGCCTGGAGCATCGGCTGGTGGTGCACCGTCAGACCTGTCCAGATCTTCCCCTGGGTCGTGATCCAGCTCTTCTTGATCCCGACCATGCCCAGGCTGCCGCCCTCACCGTCGCCGACGCCGACCACGTTCAGCTCTTCGCCCGTGACGATCTCCTGCAGCAGTATGGGATATCCCCACTCGACGGCCAGCTCGTGCGCGTACGTTGCCGCCTCGTGGTGCGTGACGGCGCGCTTGGCCTTGTAGAAAAGGCCCTTGACCATGACGGGCAGCCCCAGCCGCTCCACCGCCGCGTGCAAGAGCTCCGGGGCGGTCACGACCTCGGTGCGCGGAGCCCGGATGCCGATGGCCGTGGCGACGTCGGGGAGGTTTGCCTTGCTGCGTACCTGGAACTGCTCGCGCGTCGGCAGGAAGGTGCGGATGCCCGCGGCTTCGAGCTCCTTGGCGTAGCGGATGTAGACCGGGAGCTCGGCGTCCAGGTTTGGAATGACACAATCGAGCCCGTGAGTATGTTTCAAGTACAGCAGCCGCTCGACCATGGCCTCGCCGCCGCCGGAAGGGTAGGGGAGGATGAATGATCGGTCGAAGAGCCAGTCCATGTAGATGCCCGGCTCCATCGCATCGTAGGCCAGTCCTACGACGCGCGCCGAGAGCCCCTCGGCTTCCCGGAGACTCCGGGCCACGCCGGCGCCGGGACCCGGATTGTCGACCGCGTTGATCCCCGAGACGCCGACCACGATCGGCTTGTCCGGCATGCTCACAGGAGACCGAAGTCCCGGAGCCGCTCCACGAGGTCCGCCACGTCGTGCTCGGCGTCCAGCGCCTCCACTTCGTGCGACTGCGAAAGCTCCTCGGCGATCTGGCCGACGGTCTTGCCGTTTGCGAGGCCCTTCAGGATTGCGAGCCCCGTCTCATTCAAGACGAAGCTGTCGCCCGTCACGGGATCGAAGGCGAAGCCCTCCTCGTTGACTGCCAGACGCGAAAGTTTCGTCACTTGTCCTCCTGATTTCTCCCGAATCCGGGGGGTGTCCCGGCAGTGTCCCCTCCAGCCGGCGGCGCTCCGTGCAGGCTGCCGGTTGCAAGAAGCGTTCCCTGGGCTTGCCGGCGACGGGAAGTGTACACTGCCTTCGGCGGGAGCGCTTCGCTAGGGGGCGATGGAATGGAAGTTGCTCCGCCTGCAGGCCAGCCATGCGCGACTTCCTCTCCGCCAAAGGGTTCAAGGCCGTCGTCGATCTCGGTCGCCGGCGGGTTTCGCGCGGAACAGCGCAGATGACCCGCATCGGACGCTTCCCCTCGAATGGTTGTACGCGTCAGTGCATCTGGGACTCGCGTCACACGACCGATGGGGGCAGCGGCCTGCGCGACTGGCTCGCCTCCACCTCCGGTGGCCACGCGCTCGCCGCGGCAGTCCTCCTGTTCGCGTGCGTCGGCCGGCTCCAAGCTGGCGGCGTCCCGGCGCGATTGGCGGTCACAAACGTCAGCTCGGACAATGCGTCCGTGCTCTGGGTCTCGCCGGACGTCGAAACCGGCACCGTGGAGCTCGCCGAGAGCATCGCCGATCTCGAGGCTCGCACCGGCAGCTTCAGAAGTGCCACCGATGACGCCGGTCCGGCGCTGGCGCACCACGTGACTCTGGGTGACCCGGCCCACTTCGACAACCGGGTGTCGGCTGGTCGGCCGGGGCTCGCGCCGGGTCGCAACTACTTCTTCGACATCGTTTCGGGCGGTGTCCGATTCGATGACTCGGGACGCCACTTCACGTTTCGGACTTCCGAGCTGTTCGCCCCGCGCCTGGTTTTTCCCGAGCCGGCAAGCGTCGGCGTCTTGACGCCTTCGACCGACGCGTCCGGAGCGGCGCTGCTCACGTATCACCTGGAGAGCGCAGGTGCCCGCTCGCAGGAGGGTTCGGCCCCGGTCATCGACGGCGTGGCGCGGCTGCTCGATCTCGCGCAGCTCCTCTCCGAAGACCTGACAGTGCGCTGGGATTTCACGGGCACGCAAGAGCTGGTGCTCACCGCCAGCGGTGAGGCGAGTGCGGCGGTGACGACCGTCCGCGTCACCGTGCAGGCAAACCGGTTCGTGAAACGCCTTTCCACCATCGTGCTCCCAGGCGTCAACCGTGCGCCCTTGGTCGATGCGGGTGCCGATGTCCCTGGCCTGACCGGAAGGGCCGTGCTCCTTCGCGGCTCCGCCAGCGATCCGGATTCCGACCCGCTGACGCTCCTGTGGACCGAGTTGCCCGACAATCCGGCGACCGTGACGCTGACGGCGCCCGCGACGTTGACACCGTCCTTCACGCCCCCCGTGGCGGGAAGCTACCGCTTTCAGCTGGCCGCGTCCGATGGCCGGGGGGGGCGTTCCACAGATGCGGTCACCATCCTGGCGAGCGACCCGGACACGGCGCCGAACGACCATGCCAGCGGGCCGGCCCAGACCGCGGGTCCGGACACGCTCGTCGAAGCCGCTACCCCAGGAGTCGGTGTGGAGCTGGCCGGTGTGCTGGCCATCACCTCCGAAGAGGACTGGTTCCGGTTCCACGCAGAGCCGGGGCGAGTCTACCAGCTCTGGATCCGCTCCGAGGGGCTCTCCGGAGCCAGCGCTGCGATAGTGGCGCTCGACGGAACGAGCGTGCTGGTCCTCGGGAGCGTCACCGGCGGGGCCGATCTGACCCTGGGGGAGTTCAGACCCAAGGCGAGCGGAACCTACTTCGCGCGCCTGACCGGCGCCGACGCGGCCGATGTAGGCGCCTATCGCGTGAGGATGGGCGTCCGGACCGAGCTGCTGGCACGCGCGCCGCCGGCCTTCCTGGTCACCACCTCGCCCCAGGGCTCGCTACGCGCCAGCGTTCGAACCGGCTCGACCACCATCCCTCTGAGCGAGCTTCGGCTGCTGATCGCCTATGACGCCGCGACGATGCGGCAGCCATCGGTGACGGCAGGCGCCGGGGTCGGAGCGTTCGCGCTCACCACTGCCGCCGCCGCGCCTGCGCACCTGGAGCTGGTGCTGCGACCTCGCGAGGGAGAGCTCGCCACTCCGCCGTCCGCTGTCGGGGCCGAGCTCGGCGTCCTCGATTTCCCACTACGCCTTCGTGGCACTCCCCCCAGGGACGCCGTGACCGTGCTCTCGGTGAGTGCTTCGAACCTGACCAGCTCGGTACGAGCACTGAGGCCATCGGCGGACGCCGGCCTGCCGCAGGGTCAGGCCGCGATCGGGGCCGAACCGATCGCCCTGAACGGCCGCCGGAGCACCACGGCGGCAGGCCCGTCCGCCGGTCTGGCCTATAGATGGAGCCAGACTGTCGGCCCGGACGTTACGCTTTCGCAGTCTCAGTCGCCCGTCGCAAGCTTCATAGCCGGCCAGGCCGGTCACTACGGCTTCGCGCTCGCCGTCAGCGACGGCAGCCTCGACGCTGCCAGCGCCCTGGTCACCGTGCGGGCCGGGTCGCCGCCCGAAGCCTCGATCGAGGCTCGATTGGCCACGTCGCTGGTCAGCGGCGACGCCACGACCAGGGTCCTCGACATGGTTGTCGGACAGGCGCTGAGCCTGGACGGCGGCTCGTCACTGGATCGCCGCACGGGCCGCCCGGTCAGCTACTCGTGGAGCCAGGTGGAAGGTCCGCCCGTCCTGGCCACCTCGCAATCGCCGACCGTCACTTTCTCGCCGTCGGCGGCAGGGCTCTATCGGGTCGAGCTGACGGCCCTCGATGGCGACGGGGTCGGAAGCCGGCCGGCCAGCGTGCGGATGCGGGTGCGGGCGGAGGGAGAGCCCGCGCCTGTGTTCGCCCTCACCGCGGTGTCGGGGGCGCGCAGGGGGGACGATCTGGGAGATTCGCCCGAGTTTGCGTCCGGCGTGGACTTGCGCACTCAGGCAGGCCAGCGGATCACGCTCAGCGCCGTCGCCGACCCGCCGCGGTCCTCCGCCGAGAAGACCTCCTTCTACTGGACCGAGGAGTCGGGCCCCTACGTGACACTTGCCCAACGCGGCGGCCTGGAGAACTCGGACCGAAACGATTCATACGCTGATCTCACTCCGATGGTCGCGGGAGTCTACCGGTTCAGGTGCCGGCTGCGGCGGCAGCCCTCTGGGTTCGAGACCGAAAGGAGCATCCGAGTCATCGTGGTCTCCGCTGCCGCCCGGGTCCCCTCGGCCGTCGCCGCGGTCGAACTGCCCGGAACGGCCTCGGCAGGCACCTCGGTCCTCGCCGCCGGAACCGTCGTTCGCCTCGTCGGCAGCGCGCCCAGCACCTCCGCAAGCCCTGTCTCGTACCGATGGGTGCAGGTCGCCGGGCCGTCGGCTGCACTGTCGAATCCCGCGACGGCCGTCACCACCTTCGCGGTTCCCGACCTGCCGGGCGAGAAGCTCTACGCCTTTCACCTCTTTGCCGACGACGGTCTGCGCAGTCCGCCCTCCGTCGTGGCCGTGAGG
Source organism: Candidatus Wallbacteria bacterium (assembly GCA_016190005.1). Classification (GTDB taxonomy): domain Bacteria; phylum Muiribacteriota; class UBA6191; order JACPRK01; family JACPRK01; genus JACPRK01. The sequence continues at coordinate 24,695 of JACPRK010000142.1, forward strand.
GTCGATCCCGGGGTGGCCTCGGACGCCACGCTCACCCTGCACCAAGGCCTCAACGCCGTGTCGCTGCCCGTGCAGGCTGGTGGTTCCGCCGGCTACTCCGTCGCCGACCTGGCCCGCGACACGGGCAGCCCCTTCGTCGCGTGGACCCAAGCCGGCGGCGACGGAAAAGGGCGCTTCAAGGTCTGGTTGAGAGGGCTTTCGCTCGACGCGCCCGGGCTCGAGCCGGCCGCGGGCTATCTCGTCAGCAGGCGGCCGTCCGGTCCGGGGCAGCTCAGCTTCGTGGGGCCGGCATGGCCGTCAGACCGCCTGGTCCGAGCCCTGGTCCCGGGCTTGAACCTCCTGGGGCTCGCGGCCAGCGTCAATCAGACCCGCGACGCGGCCGATCTCCTGCAGAACACCGGCGGCCGCTTCGCCGTCCGGTGGGCGCCCGGCCCCCTCGGCGTGACTCGCCCCGAGCCGTACATCGCCGCGGGCGATGCGTCCGCCTTCCTCCTCGAAGGCGGACGGGCCTACCTCGTCTTCGCCAGCGCCGGCTCCGTGGATGTCTCCAGGTTTGCAAAGGGCGGAGCCGCAAGCGGCGACGGCGCGCCGCCTACGGGCGCGGCGTACGATCTGCCCGCCGGTTGGACCCTGATCAGCCTGGCGGCCGATTCGAGCCCCGCGTACGAACGAGCCTCCGATCTCGTCGGGGCACTGGCGGCAGCCGGCGCCCAGGTGACCCGATTGGCGCGCTTCGACGGCGCCGCGTTCGAGGAGTACGTCGCGTCGCCTGCTCCCGGTGGCACCGATTTCCGCGTCGGCTTCGGCGAGGCGTACGCGGCCCTTTCGAGCTCGCCTGCGCCAGGCACGGTCCTCACCGGCGGAGGCGTCGCCGGCAGCGCCGTGCAGCTCTCCGAGGGATTTAACCTGATCGGCTCGACGCTCGACGCAACCGTAGGCGCCGACGCGCTGCTTCAGTCGATTCAGGCTCAGGGCGGAGAGGGCCTGGTCGTGATGCGGCTGGCGGGGTCGCGCTTCCTGTCGCACCTGCTCGGCGTCTCCGACCTGTCGAGCCAGGTCTCGCTCTCCCGCGGCGGCGGCGTTGCCGTCTACGCCACGCGCGCTAGCCAGCTCATCCTCGGCCAGCCCGCCGCCCCGACGCTGCTCGGCACGCGCCTCCCCGAGGGCGCGCCTGGCGTCTCCTACGCGGCGACTCTGGCCGTCACCGGGACGCCGCCGTTCACGTGGAGCCTGTTGTCCGGCGCACTCCCGCCGGGCCTGACGCTCACTGCAGACGGCTCGGTCGCCGGCACGCCGACCGCGGCAGGCGCGTTCGTCGCCACGGTGCGCGTTTCCAATCCGGGCGGCAGCGTCGAGCGCGTCTACACGATCTCGATCGTGGAGCCGCCTGCCGGCACTCGCGGCCTGGCTGCCCCAGAGGCGCCGTACCTGGAGCTCGAGAACCTGCGCGATTCCTCGCGGCTCGTCGCCATCCCGGCGGCCGCCTTCCAGATGGGCAGCAGTACCGCCTCGGTGGCCGCGGGGCTGGCGCTCACCGACGAGGCCCCCCAGCACCCGGTCGGGCTGTCGCGCTTCTACATCGGAAAGTACGAAGTCACCAACGCCCAGTACGCCCGGTTCCTGGCCGACACGAAAGAGCCGACGGGTCCGGCGACTCACTTCGGCCACCACCCGGATGAGCCGCCGGCGAAAGACCACACGCCAGAGGACTGGGATGGCGCCACGGCCACGCCCTGGAGCACTTCGGCGGATTCGCCCGTCGTCGGCGTCGACTGGTACGATGCCTACGCCTACTGCGCCTGGGCGGGCGTCCGGCTGCCCACCGAAGCCGAGCTCGAGTTCGCCAGTCGCGGAAGCGACGGCCGCGTTTATCCCTGGGGCACCCAGGCCATCGCTGTCGGCGGGGCCTACAAGGCCAACTCCGGCAACCTCGACATCTGCTGTTTCGGCGACGCAGCCGACGGGCACCTGTACGCCGCACCGGTCGGAAGCTATGGCCCGGGCGCCCGTGCGCCGCGCGCCAACGGAGAGTCTCCGTTCGGCGTCCTGGACCTCGTCGGAAACGCCTGGGAGTGGGGGCTCGACTGGTACGAGGACGACCACTACGCCGCCAGCGCGGCTCGGGACCCCGCGGGGCCGGCCTCCGGGCTCTACCGTGTGCAGCGCGGCGGAAGCTGGTACAACAGCTCGGGCTTCCAGCGCGCCACCTACCGCGGGCTCGACTCCCCCGGCAGCCGCTTCGGAAGCTACGGATTGCGCGTCGCCCGGAGCCACGAGCCCGCCATTCTCACGACCTCGCTGCCGGCTGCCAGGGAGTCCATCGCCTACCAGACCACCTTCGCGGCAGCGGGCACGGCCGCCGTGGCCTGGTCGCTCGAGGCCGGCAGTCTTCCTCCGGGACTTGCCCTCGACCCTTCCGGCCGCATCGCGGGGACTCCTTCAATATCCTCGGTGGTGCGATTCACTCTGAGAGCGCGCAGCTCCGCGGGGTTCGACGAGCGTTCGTTCGTCCTTGCGGTCGACCCGCCCGGCGCGGGCTCCGGCCGGTTCGACCAGGCCGGTTTCAGAGAGGTGACGAACGACGTGGACGGGTCGAGGCTCATCGCGTTGCCTCGAGCCACCGTCACGATGGGCTCCACGACGGCCCAGGTCGACGCGGCCGAAGCCGTCGCCAACGAGACGCCCGCGCATGCGGTCACCGTCTCGCCCGTTTACATCGGGAGATTCGAAGTGACCAACGGTCAGTACGCCGCCTTCCTCGCTGCGACGGGCGACGCGCGCGGCGCTGTGCGGCATGAGGGCCATCACCCCGACGAGCCGCCCGCCAAGGACCATACGCCGCTCGACTGGACCGGCGCCGGCTCGACCCCCTGGAGCACATCTCCGGACGGGCCGGTCGTCGGCGTCGACTGGTACGACGCCTATGCCGACTGCGCCAGGGCCGGCCTGCGGCTCCCGTCAGAGGCGGAGCTCGAGTACTCCGCCCGGGCGACCGACGCGCGCACCGGAGCCTGGGGCTCGGGCGCCGTCGACGCGGGCAGTCTCGTCCGGGCGTCGTCGGGAGCGCTCACCGCCTGCTGCTCCGAGGACGCTTCCGACGGGTTCCTCTACGCCGCCCCGGCAGGCAGCTTCGGCGCCGAAGCTGCCTGCCGGGGCGGCGTAGAGG
>JACPRK010000150.1 GCA_016190005.1 Candidatus Wallbacteria bacterium
CCTTGAGGCCGGTGAGCGCCGCTGCCTTGCGCAGGAAGGAGTGGAGGATCGTGGCCGTCGTCACCAGCGTGCAGCGACCCTCCTCGAGGATCTTCTGCATCGTGCCCGAATCGTGGTCGGCGTGGCAGTGCGTGAGGATGATGGTGTCGATGATTTTCGGATTGATCTCGCGCTCTCGCAGCCACTCCGTGCTGTCGACGGGCGGGTCGATCATGATGCCGCGCCGGTTAATCCAGACGATGAATCCACTCGTCTTGCTTCCGGGGAGGAAGCCGTGGCCGGCTCCGATGGCCGTGACTCCGAAGACGGGGGGCTGAAAGGGTATCCGGCGCTCGGTCGCCTCCGACTTGCGCGGCGGCAGCGTCATGTTTTCCGGGAACCGGGCGAGCTCGCTATCGCCCTCGAAGACCGTGAAGCCGCCCTTGTGCTGAGCCACGCGCACGGCGCCGACCTTCGCAGAGCCGTCGGCGTCGAACGTGGTGAACTGCACCATGTCGGCCAGCTCCAGGCGCTTGCCGCCGCGGAACGGGTTCTTGCGGAAGAACTCGACCTCGGCGCGCAGGTCCGGGAATCGGAAGTTCTTGCGGCCGTTCATGTACTCGAGCGTCAGATCGAGCTCTTCGGGGCCGAAGACCGACTCCTTCATCACCGCAGTAAGGCGGCGCTTCTGCGAGGCGGTGCAGAGGATGCGGCATTTGCGGCGCAGGATGAAGAAGTTGTAGTAGAACGGGAACTCCATCTCCGCCGTGCTGATGCCTCGATCCAGATAGAACATCTTGCGCGGCACGATGTAGAGCGACGGCACGCCGCACGGCATCGTCATCGTGTCCTTGATCGTCTCCGGCGGGATGCCGAACTGCACCCAGCCCTCCGACGTCTGGACCACAAAGCCGCCTGCGGGCAGCGACAGGACCTGCGAAGAACTCGAAGCCTGCATCGTCTCTCTCCCTATTCGATCGACCCCATCTCCACGGGCTCTCGGGCGGAGTAGTTCTTTCCGTCGAAGCCGACCCGGCAGGCGGGCAGCTTCGGATCGTGCTCGAAGACCACGATCCAGTCCTCGGCCACGGCTCGCGCCAGGAGCCGCTTCTTCTCTTCCATGACCGTGAGCGGCCAGAGGTCGTATCCCATCACCCACGGGATCTTCAGGTGCGAGCTGGTCGGGATGAGATCGGCCGGGAAGAGGACGGGCGAGCAGCCGGGCACGCTCACCAGCACGGCCTGCATCCCGCGCGTGTGTCCCTCGGCCGGCAGGAGCCGCACGCCCGGAGCCAGCTCGAGCTCGCCTTCGTGGCGCACCAGGTGGCCTGCGGCGGCCAGAGGCTCCACGTTTTCCGCCAGGTAGCTGGCCCGTTCGCGTTCGTTGGGGCAGCAGGCGGTCTCCATGTTGGCGCGCTGGACGTGGATGGCCGCGTTCGGGAAGGTCGGGACGACGGTGCCGGTGGCGTCGCGGCGCGTTGCTCCGCCGGCGTGATCGAAATGGAGGTGGCTGATGACGACGTCGGTGACGTCCGCCGGCCGCACGCCCAGCGCCAGGAGGCCGTCCAGCAGCCCCTCGCCCCGCCTACGGACGTTGAACATCTCGGCCTGCTTCTCGGGGAACTTCGCTCCGATGCCGGTGTCGACCAGGATCGTCCGCCCGTCGCCTCGGATCAGCAGGGTCCGCAGCGCCATGTCGATGCGGTTCTTCGAGTCGGGCGGGTTCGTCTTCTCCCAGAGCACTCGCGGGACGGTGCCGAACATGGCGCCGCCGTCGAGCGCGAAGCGGCCGTCGTTGACCGGGGTCAGCTCGTAGGGGCCCGCCCTCACTGGCCACCGCCCTGGTCTGCGCCGCCACGGCGGGCAGTCGAAAAAGCCCGACGAAGGCCGGCTCGGGTCATATCGTGCTGGTCCCCACGAAGATCTGCTCGGAGCTCGACGCCAGCGCGTGGCCGCAGCGGCCGCAGGCAGCGACTGAGATGCGCCCTTCCCCGCGCACGATTCCGAGCTTGTAGCCGCCCCCCAGCCCTGGGTTGACGACCTCCATCTGCAAGACGATGTCCCGGATGGCGTTGCTCACGGCCATCTTCTCGCGCGCGTCCTCGGCGATGACGCCGTGGGCGATGGCAGCGACGATGGTGGATTCGCGCAGCTTCACCAGGAGCTTCTCGGCTGTCGTGCCGACCTGGGTCACCGCGCTGGCATAGCCGCCCTCGCGGATCTTGCGCGCCCATTCGCGCTCCTCGTCCTCGGAGTGGGTCATCGCGAGCTGGACGACCAGCGCTTCCAGGGAAAGCGTCGAAGGCGGCGCGACGCTCTGCGTCAGGTCTTTCACCAGGTCCTTGATGCGCAGGATTCCGACCAGCGCGCCCGCGGCGTTGACCACCGGGATGACGGGATGCGCGAACTCCTTGCGCGCAAAGAGCAGCGCAGCTTCCTGGACCGTCTGGTCCTCGCGGACGGTCTCGAAGTTGTGGGTCATCAGCTTGTTCACCCGGCGGGCCTTGTCTTCCAGACTGACCGAGAGCACGCTCACGACGCCCACGGGCTTGCCTTCCTTGTCGACCACGTACAGACACTCGTAGCCGTTGAAGAGCATCGTCTCGCGCGCGGTGAAGGTCGTCTGCTCCGCCCTCAGGCTGAGCGGGTTGGGGACCATGATTTCCTTGACGGTGAAGGCCATAGCTCGATGTCGTCCGTTGAAGGTGTGTGGGCCGGGAAGCGAGGGCTCAGGCTCCGCGCAAGCGGCCCTTGGCGCGGCTGACGATGAGGTCGAGCGCGTCGCGGGTCTGCTTGAGGTCACTGCCCTTGACGATCAGCTCGAACTGACCCGGGCTCCAGCTGGGGCGGGCGTTTACCAGGGCGTCGGCCAGCATCCCCGTCACCACGGCCATGAAGCTGCCCTCGTGGCCGTCGGGGACCACGGAGAGCCAGAGGATGCGGAAGCCCTTCTCGACTTCGGCGTCTCCGAACTCCTCTCGCATCGAATTCCACTCGGTCTCGGGGAGGATGAAGCTCTGAGGCTGGTCCGCCCAGGCCACGCTCAACCGGCGGGCATCGCCCGCGGAAGCCGGCGCCTTGGCCCCCGACGGGAGCTTGACCACGCAGTAGGAACTGGGCCGTGGGACGACCTTGAGGTTGGCCAGGATAGGCACCAGGGTCGCCGGGAACCGGCGCTCTCGCAGCATCCGCCGCTCGATATGCGGCCTCTCATCGGAAGCTCTGGTCATCTTCGGTTTTCTCCTCGCCGCCTCGAGCCCGCCCGTGGCAGGGATCTCGCTCCGGTCGGGCCGGAGTTCGTCGTCACCGTCTGCGCCTCGCGGAGCGGCGCCCGGGGACCCTGGCAGCGAGGCCGATCGACGCCGCGCCGCCGCTTCCGGGGCTCCTCTCCGGACAAGGCGCCCGATTCTAGCACGCCACTCGGCCCGATATCCACGCCGGGCAAGGCGCAATGAACCCTGCCCTCGTTGCGGCGTCTTCACCGGGAGGGAGGGCGCCGAGTTTGACATCCCTGGCCGGCTCGCATACAATTGCCGGCCCCCGAATATGGAGGAATGATGGCCACTTCAGCTCCTACGCAACCGCGCGATCGCAGACGCGCCATTCCGCGCGACCAGCTCTCTCCCATCCAGGTCGCCATTGACGTCTGCATGTTCCTCGTGCTGTTCGTCACGCCTTGGCTCATCAGCACGCAGCTCAAGGAAGTCTTCAATACCACCAAGAACATCTGGATCGGCATGGCGGCCGTACTGGCTGTGCTTGCCTGGACCGCTGACTGCCTGATGCGTCGTGAGATCCGCATCCCCAAGGGCCGGGTGGTGCTGCTCTACGTGGCGCTCATCGCCTGGTGCGCAATCACCATCAGCTGGAGCCGCTGCTGGCGGCTGTCGCTCGTGGAGTTCGGCTTTCAGTTAGCGATGTTCGCCGTCTTCATGGTGGCCTACTGCAACATCTACGACCGCGAGCGCATCGAGAACCTCCTCCACTTCTCCATCGCCGCCGGCGTCATCACGGCGGGCTACGCGCTGCTCCAGTACTACGGATTCGACGACCCGATCTTCCGGCGCCTCACCAGTTTCTTCCAGCTCTTCCTTCCCGACTCGCTGGCGCAGTTCTTCGATTTCCGCTTCCTCATCTTGCCGCCCAAGCCCGACGAGGCAACGAAGTGCTACTCGTTCATGGGCCACAGGAACTACCTGGCCGGCTACCTCATCGCGGTGCTGCCAATCGTGCTCTCCCGGCTCTATGCCTCGATCGGCAACGTCATCGGTGACCGGGAGCTCTTCCAGGCCAGCCTTCAGAAATTCCGCGAGAAGGGCTTCGACTTCGACGCTGTCTGGCACCTGATCTCGGTCCTCCGAGCGCCGCTCGTCTACACCGTCAGCCTGATGCTGATGTTCTCCACCGTCATCCTCACCCACACGCGCGGGAGCTGGGTCGGCTTTTCCATCGCTGCCGTCGTCTTCTTCACCTGTCTCTACCTCAAGTTCCCGGTCTACGCCGGCTGGCGGCGCTCGCTCTTCGTCGTCGGCATCTTCGTGCTGCTGGTCGGCTTCTTCGGCCCCAAGCAGTTCGGATTCGGCAGCTTCGCCTTCAACAACCCGCTCAACAAGAACCCGGGCAGCGTGCTCGCGCGCGTCGCCGAGACGACCAACCTATTGAAGCTGGCCTCTGCCCACCAGCGCCTCCTTATCTACCGCACAGCCCTCTACATCATCTTCCATAAGCCGTGGACTTGCTTCTTCGGGACCGGCTTCGGCACCTTCGGCATCGAGTACATGCCGTACCAGAAGCTCGTCTTCCGGGAGGCGCCACCGAAGGACTACGAGAAGTGGAAGTCCAACCTGCTCGAGGAGTACGCCATCACCTGCCCCGAGGCGCGCGAGCCGCGGAGCCAGATGCAGAAGGCCATCGACCGGTTCTTCGAGGACGTCTTCTTCAAGGGCCGACGCGGAACCGACCACTGGGTCACGGAGATCAACAAGTCGATCTACGCGCACAACGAGGTGCTCCACTTCTGGTCGGAGATCGGCCTGGTCGGCATCGCCCTGATCACCACGCTGCTCTTCTTCTTCTTCAGGGACAGCTACCGCTACCTGAAGGTGGCTCCCGCCGCCGACGAGGC
>JACPRK010000151.1 GCA_016190005.1 Candidatus Wallbacteria bacterium
CAAGGAGTTCGGCGTCCCGCTCGTCGAGTTCCTGCTCGATGGCGTCGGAGGACACGCCGATCGCACGCTTCCCGACGGCATACACCCAAACGCCGCCGGCCAGCGCGTGATGGCCGAAACGGTCTGGAACACGCTGGAACCGGTGCTGCGTTCGCTTGCCGCGCAGAAGCTCGCCGGGAAGCCGTGAGGCCGGGTCTACTCCAGGTGGACCCAGGCGCCGCGGAGGGCGGCGTGGCCGAGCGCGGCGACGCCGGGGACGCTGTCGTAGTGCAGCTCCACTTCGTTCTCTCCCTGCTTGAGAAGCTCTGCGGGCACGCCGTGTGAGACGAAGGTCGCCTTGCGATCGGGTGGGGCCGCAAGCGGCGCACCGGAGCCGTCGGTCATGCCGCAAAAGCCGACGACTGCCGGGCGGAAGTAGAGATCGACCACGCCGCCAACCCTCGCCTTGAAGAACTCCTCGACGTCGAGGTTATGCACCTGCAGTGTGATCCAGACGAGCTCGGCGGCGTCCAGATCCTCCTTGGCCAGCCGGAAGCTCTCCTTCACGACGGTCACGGTCGGTCCAACCGGCGTATCCCGGGCCAGTTTTTCCAGCACCGGCGGGGCATGGACTGCGCGGAACGTGGCGCCCTTGAACTTGCCGGTCCCCAGCTCCTTGCCGCCCGGCGGCGGACCATCCGGGTAGCGTGTGGCAACAAACGGCGCATAGAGCGCCGCCGACTTCAGCGGCAGCTCCAATCCCGCCGCGGCCCAGACGGCGTCGACGTTCTCCAGGTTTGCCAGCACGTGGTAGAGGGCCAGCTTTCGGGCGACCAGTCCCTCGGCGAACCAGGCGCGCGCCAGGCCCCCGAAGTGCCGGGCGGCCTCCAGCAGCGCCTTCGGGACGAGGTCTCCCGGTGAATCATGATTCACTCGCACCTTCGCGTCGAATTTCTGCACCAGCGCCGGCAAGTCGAGCCGGGCCGCCTGCTGCTCCAGGATCGATGCGGCCTCCAGCGCCGAGCGCACCGGGAACTCCGAGTGCGCGCTGCCGCCCAGGCAGCGGCACTCGACCTCGGCGGAGGCATTGGTCGCCAGCAGCGGATAGTCCGCCACGGCCACCTTGTGGCGGCGCCGGTAGCCCCGGCTCGACTCGACGCGACGGACCTGGCTCCCCTTGCGATACAGCAGCGCGCACCGCGACGGCGCCGAAGTCTCCCAGGCGAAGAGCGTGGCGCCGGCCGGTCCCGAGAGCAGCATCGGCTCCAGGATCTCCAGGGAGCGGCCGTCCGGAATCCGGACCCCGTAGAGCAGTGACTGCGAACCGTCCGGATAGAGGATTCGATACTGCAGATTCGCACCCGGCTTCAGCCCCTGGAGCGTCAGGTCATGGCGGGAGCGGAGCTGGGTTTCCCGGTACTCGCGCGCGCTGGTTTCGGGCTGTCCCGACTCCCAGATTCGCAGGGAGGCCTGGTAGGGCTCCGTACTGCTCCAGTAGACGCGCGCAGAAGCCAACCCTGGCATCGCGACGACGCCGCTGGCGTCGTGGACGCCAGGTCCGCTTACCCTCAGCGACGTGATGGCCGCGGTGGCCAGGAAAACGCCCGCAGCCACGCCGGTCAGCCACATCCAGCTGGGCACGCGCCACTGACGCTGGCGTGCTGCGCCGGGCTGGGCCACCACCGGTTTGGTGCTGCGAGTCTTCGGTGGAGGCCGCGGTGCGGGTCGCGTCTTGACCCGGCCGCTGCGATCGGGCTTCAGGATGTCGAGGATCGCCTCTCTGAGCTCGATCGCCGTTTGGAAGCGCTCCTCGAGCTCGAAGGCAAGCGCCCGGGCCACGAGCTGTTCGGCCGCAGGCGGCGCATCCGGGCGTTTGGACACGAGTGACGGGTACGGCTGCTGCATCCGCGCCAGCATCACGTTCATGTCGTTATGGCTGGGGAACGGCAGAGCGCCGGCCAGCATCTCGTAGAGCATCACGCCGACGGCGTAGATGTCGCTGCGGCCATCGGTTTCCTGGCCCAGCACCTGCTCGGGGGACATGTAGCCGGGCGTTCCCACGGAGAAGCCAACTCCCGTCAACCGTCGAGAGCTGTCCTCGAGCTTCGCCAGGCCGAAGTCGGCGATCTTCGCGACACCCTCGGCTGTGAAGAGCAGGTTCTCCGGCTTGAGGTCCCGGTGGACGATGCCGCGTTCGTGCGCATAGGCCAAGGCGTCCGCGACATCCGCCGCGATCGCCAGCGCGTCTTCGATCGCGAGCTGGCCTTCCTGGCGGATCCGGTCCTCGAGCGTCCGGCCTTCGATGAATTCGAAGACCAGGTACGGGAGGTCGGCCTCCTCACCGGTGTCGAGGATCTTGATGATGTTCGGATGGGCCAGTGCCGCAGTGATGCGCGCTTCCTGGACGAACCGGTGGAGCGTGGCGGAGTCCCGCACGGCCAACGGGTGGATGAGCTTGACGGCGACCTGCCGTGCGATGCCGGCCTGGCGGGCCTTGAAGACGCGTGCCATCCCGCCGGAGCCGATCTCCTCGATCTCCGAGAAGCGCTCCAGGAAGGCCGGCGAGAACTCCGGCAGAGGAAGATTGCGCGTGCGCCGTCCCACCGAGGCGATAGTAACGCCCCGGACCGCGCGGTGCTAGATCGACTTGGGCTCGGGCAGCGGCTACTTGACGCGCTCGACGTACTCGTTGGTGCGGGTGTCGACGCGGATGACGCTGCCCTCGGTCAAGAACTGCGGGACCTTGACGATCAGTCCGGTTTCGAGCGTGGCGGGCTTGTAGCCGCCTGCTGCGGTGGCGCCGCGCATGGTCGGCTCGGTCTGCACGATGGCCAGATCGACGAAGTTGGGGCTCTCGATGCCGACGGGGCGGCCCTCGTAGAGCTGCACCGAGCAAGCCATGCCGTCCTTGAGGTAGAACTTGGCCTCGCCCAGCTCGCTTTCGTCGAGCTGATACTGCTCGTAGCTTTCGTTGTCCATGAAGTGCCAGCCGTCCTGGTCCTTGTAGAGGAAGTCCATCTTCTTCTCCTCCACGTCGGCGCGCTCCAAGTTGTCACTCATGCGGAAGGTCCTCGAGATTGTGAGGCCGCTCTTGAGGCTCTTCAGCTTGCAGGCGAGCATCGCGCGCCAGTTGCCCGGGGCGATGTGCTGGGTTTCGGTGACGACGTAGAGGTCTCCCTCGAACAGGAGCTTCGTCCCCTTGCGCACTTCATTGGGACTGATGGCAGTCATGACCTACGACTCCTCGATAGGAACACTGCGCTGGGTCGGTAGCGGCCCCGCGGAAGCCGGAAGGATACCAGACGCAATGCGGGAATTCAAGCTCTGAAGCGATCTCATCGGTAGACGCGATCCAGAAGGGCCTCCAGCTCCACGTGGCGCGGCTCATCGGCATGCTGCCAATCGACTTCGCACTTCACGTGGCAGAGCAGCGCCTTTTTCCCTTCCGCTTCCACCTGGAAGTTCGTGTCGGCGGAGAGCGTGACGGTGTAACGCGACTCGACGACGAACGTTCGTGGATTCGTGCCCTTGAAGAGCTCCCCGACCAGCCGCTCCATGCTGTACTTGTTGATGGTGCAGGCGTGCTTGAGGATTTCGATCTGCTGCTGGGCGATGAGGAACGCCCGGAGTCGGTCCTCGGTGTAGCGGGCCGTGCTGGCGCCGCTGCGGAAGAGCTCGAAGGCCGGTATGAAGACGGCGGCCAGAATGGCCAGCGCCACCAGCACCTCCACCAGGGTGACCGCCGAGCGCCCTGGAGAGCTCACTCGTCCTCCCGGCCCAGCACGGCGCGCAACATCCGTCCGCCGTGGTGAATCCTGAACTTCACGTTGGCCAGCGTGATGCCGAGCGAATCCGCGATCTCCTTGTAGGCCAGGTGACCGTAGAAGCGGAGGATCAGGGCAGCCCGATAGGTCGGCGGCAGTTTGGCGATGGCGCGCTCCACATTCGCCACCGTGAGCTTGCGCCCGAGCGTCTCCTCGGGTGACCCGCCGGGAGGCGCCCAAGGTTGCTGGGCGGCAGGGGGCTCGTCGGCGAGAAGCTCAGGTCGGCGTTCCTTGAGGTAGCGGAATGCCTCGTTGGCGGCGATTCGCAAGAGCCAGGGCTTGAAGGCGCCGGTGTCCTCGAGCTTGCCGAGCGCGGAGTACGCCTTGATGAAGGCTTCCTGCATCACATCGCCGGCGGCGTCCTTGTCAGCCAGGATTCGCGTCACCGCGCTGAAGACCAGCCCCTTGTACCGGGTAACCAGCCCCTCGAATGCAGTCGTGTCCCCGGCTTTGACGCGCGCAATGAGGAGAGCATCGGCTGGAGAGGCCATCGGGACGCGGTCATCCTAGCACAGCGGCGCGAAGGCCAGCCTCCAGGACCGTCCCTTCCGCCGCGACCTCGGGGAAGCTTTCCGCCCCCAGGGAAGAGGGATTCTGCACCGCGCGCGACCGCCTCGGGCCAGCATCGACCGATCTCCACAGGGAGTGCTAAGCTGGCACGCGTCGTGCCTGCCGTCACACGAACGGCCCTGAATCCAAGATGGGCCGCCGACCGTCCCCGTGACCGGAGAGCCCCCACCATGACTCGTGCCTCGACCCTCGCTGTTCTGCTCACCGTCTGGAGCTGTGCCTTGGCCCACGCGGCAGATGCCCCCGAGCTCTTCAGGAGGCTCCACGGGCTCACCCCGGCTGAATCGGCCTCCGAGGTGCCGCCGCTGGGCTGGTGGTACGGGTTCCGGAACAGCCACCAGAACCGGGGCGTCTCGGCTGTCGCAGTGCGGGACTTCGAAGGCACGCGCGGGAGGAAGCCCTGGGCGGTTGCCACCCGGGGCCTCATCTGGGGGACCCCGGTGGTCGACGCCGAGGGGCTCGTCTACGTCGGCTCTGCCGACAAGCGGTTCTACTGCGTCGACCCGGCCGGAAGCGTGAAGTGGAGCTACACGCTCCCGGACGCGGGCGATTCGCTGGTCGACTCGGCGGCGACGTTGACTCCAAATGGACTGGTGGTCGTGCCTGGCGGCGACGGTAACCTCCATGCCCTGGAGCGCGCCACGGGCCGGCTCGCCTGGCGCTTCGCCGCGCACCACGCCGGCGATCACGAAGGCGGCGTCGTCGTGAACAGCTTCGAGGGAAACGTCACGCTGGGCCCCGACGGCAACCTCTACGCGGGCTCCGACAACGGCCACTTTTACTCGGTCGACCTCCAGGGGCGTGAGCGGTGGAGCTTCAAGACCGGGATGATGATCTGGTCGGCGGCCGCTTTCGAACCGGCCGGCAAGTGGCTGGCATTCGGCTCGCTCGATCGGCGCGTCTACGTGCTCGAGTGCGCCTCGGGACGGTTGATTGCTTCCTACAAGTGCGGTGGCGATGTGAAGGCCTCGCCGGCCATCGACGACGCCGGCCGGATCTACGTCGGCTGCTCGGATTTTTCGTTCCGTTGCCTTGCGCTCGGGAAAGATTTCTGGGGCCGCCCGGCCGTGCGCCAGATCTGGTCGTTCCCCACCGGCGGGGAGATCTACTCCTCGGCGGCGCTGGCGGGCAACCGGCTGGTCTTCGGCAGCCACGACGGCTACCTCTACTGCCTCTCCACGGAGGGGAAGCTGGTCTGGAAGTACGGCGTCTACACGCGAATCAACGCCAGTCCGCTCGTGAGTCGCGACGGCGTGGTCTTCGCGGGCGCCAAGAACGGGAAGCTCTACGCCCTCGACCTGACCAGCGGCAAACGGCTCTGGTCGTTCAAGACCGCCCCGGGCGCCAAGAAGGTCAACCTCGACTCGTCGCCGGCGCTGGGGCCCGACGGCCGCGTGTTCGTCGGCAGCTATGACGGCAACCTCTACGG
>JACPRK010000147.1 GCA_016190005.1 Candidatus Wallbacteria bacterium
AAGCGAAACCGGGAAGCGGACGGAACCCAAACCGGGAAAGGGATAGAGGTAGCAGAGAACAGGAATTCGGGAATCGAACGGACAGGTTCAGTTTTCCGTTGCCTGTTCCCGGTCCCCGGTTCCCTGTTCCCTGTTTGTTTTTCCCCGACGCTCTCCTAGAGCACGGAGACGGCCTTCACCTGCGCGAAGACCTCGCGGCCGGGCTCCAGGGCCAGCCGGGCCGCGGAGCGCCGCGTCACGAGCGACCAGAGCGTCGTGCCCGCACAGTCCAGCCGCACCAGCGTCTCCGCCGGGTTCCTGGGCGCCAGCGACGTGACGCGCGCCGCGAGGATGTTGGAGATGCTCGAACCTTCGGGCCTCGAGAGTGCGAGCGACACGTCGCGCGCATGCAGCAGGACGCGTACCTCATGCCCCATCGGCAGGTCGCGGCGGGGCACGTGGAAGCTGCCGCCGGGGAAGTCGAGGAGCATCAGGTCGAACTCCTCGTCCTGCCCTGCAACCCTCGTGAGGATGACGGCCTGGGCGTCCTCTTGCCCGCCGAGGATCTCTTCCAGCGCGGCGCGAAGCTCTCCCAGCGGTCCGCAGGCCTGCACGCGGCCGGCCTCCATCAGCACCAGCGTGTCGGCCATACGCGCGGCCTCGGCTGCACCATGGGTGACGTAGACCACCGGGATGGAGAGCTGGTCGTGGAGTCGCTCCAGGTACGGCAGGATCTCGGTCTTGCTCGCGGAGTCGAGGGCCGCCAGCGGCTCGTCAAGCAGTAGGAGGCGCGGGCTCGACAAGAGCGTGCGCGCGATGGCGACACGCTGCTTCTCGCCGCCGGAGAGATTGGCCGTCGAGCGGTTCATGAGGCGGGAGAGTCCGAGGAGCTCGACGGCCTCGCCATGCTCGACCTTGCGCTCGGCGGCGGGGACCAAGCGCATCGCGAAGGCCAAGTTCCCAGCTACGTCCAGATGTGGGAAAAGGCCCGGGGCCTGAAAAACGAAGCCGACGGCACGTCTGTGAGTCGGGACAAAGATGCCGCGGGAGTCGTCTTGCCAGACGTCGTCACGCACCCGGAGATATCCGCCGCGCGCCCTTTCGAGGCCGGCCAGGCATCGGAGGAACGTGGTCTTGCCGCAACCCGATGGGCCGAAGAGCACGGCCACGCCGTGATCGGGCCACGTCAGCTCCACATCCAGCGCGAAGCCCGGGCGCTCGAGTCGAAATCTGGCCTCGATGCTCACAGCCGCGCCCGCTCGAAGCGGCGATTGACGAGGTACAGGCTGACGAGCAGCGTGAAGGAGAAGAGGAGAAGGCCACCCGAGAGCATCTGCGCGCTGGCGTGGTCGAGCGCCTCGGCGTGGTCGTAGATGGCGATGGAGAGGACGCGCGTGACGCCGGGGATGTTGCCGCCGACCATCAAGATGACGCCGAACTCGCCGAGCGTGTGAGCAAAGGTCATGGCAGCCGCGGAGACGAATCCGCGCCGGGCCATCGGCAGCGCGACGGTGAAGAGCCGCCGCCAGGGACCGGCCCGAAGCGTGGCGGCCACCTCGAGCGGCAGCTCTCCGACCGAGGCGAAGGCGTCCTGCAGGGGCTGCACGGCGAAGGGAAGCGAGTAGAGGACCGAGGCGACGAGGAGCCCTTCGAAGGTGAAGGCGAGATGGTGGCCTCCCAGCTTCTCGAGCCAGCCGCCGACGAATCCGCTGGGGCCGAGCAGCACCAGCAGGTAATAGCCCAGGACCGTGGGGGGCAGGACCAGCGGGAGCGCCACGACGGCCTCGATCAGGACCTTTCCCGGCCAGCGCGTGCGAGCAAGCCACCAGGCCAACGGCGTTCCTAGCGCGAGCAGGATGAGGGTTGTGGCCGCGGCCAGCCGGGCAGTCAGGAAGACTGCCGTGATGTCGCCGGCCATCACGGAGTGTTCCCGCCGGAAGCTGCGAAGCCGTATCGCCGAAGGATGGCGTGCGCGGCCCGACCCTCGCAGAACCTGGCGAAAGCGACGGCCTCGGAGTTGACAGCGGCCCGCTTCAGGACGCAGAAAGACTGGTCCAGTGGCTCGTGCATCGATTCCGGGACCAGGGAGTAGCGGTCCGCGTGCGGTAGGCCCGGACTGAAGAGAAGTGAGAGCGCGACGAGGCCCGCGTCGGCGGCGCCGCTCTCGACGAGCTGTGCGGCCTGGGATACGTTTTCGCCCAGTACCAGGCGCGACTCGACGGCCGAGGTGACGCCAGCTTTCTCGAGCGCCTGCCGGGCGCGCTGGCCGTACGGCGCGTGGCGGGGATTGGCGAGAGCAAGTTTCCGGAAACGCGGGGCCGCGAGATCGGCGATGGCAACCGAGCCGGCCGCTTCGCGGGGGCACCAGACGACCAGGCGCCCGCGTGCATAGAGCCGCGGCTCTCCTGCACAGAATCCCCTCTGGCGAAGGCGCTGGGGGTACGCGGCGTCGGCGGAGAAGAAGATGTCGAACGGGGCCCCGTTCTCGATCTGCGCTGCGAGCTTTCCCGAGGAGCCGAAGACGAGCTCGATGCTCGCCCCGGGGCGGGCGGCCGCATGCTGGGCCCGAAGCTCGGCGAGCGCGTAGCGTAAGTCCGAAGCCGCCGCGACCCGGACCGGATCTGCCGCCGCGACCCGGGGAGCCAGCAGCAGCCAACAGGCGATGACAGCCGACAGGAAACGGACGAAGCGCATCTCACCGCTCCGGGCAACCGGCGGCACCGCAGCGCCTGCGTGGCGGCCCCTGCCGCCGACTGGCTTCGAACGACCCATTGGGTCCTTGCAGTCCTTTGCTGCTCCTGCAGCCCCGGAGCCGCATGCCGCTCTGCGCCGTCATCGGCGCCGAGTATACCGCGCCCGGCCGGCGGATTGGTCTGGCCCGGTCACCATTTCAGTAGGATTCAGCGGGTTTGAGCTGATAACGGCCTCAGGCCAGCGAGGGGCCGTGCTATGGTGAAATGAAGCGGCGACCGCCGTGGCTAGAAGGTCCCAGGGAGGTGCGTCTTCAACCCACTCACCCATTTTCTGGTCGGCTGGGTTGCGGCCAACACGGGTCCTTCGGATCGCACGACGCGCACGTGGTGTCTGATCGCCTCGCTGGCTCCCGATCTGGACGGACTCACGCTGCTGGGAGGGCGCGAGTTCTACGTCCAGTGGCACCACGCGCTCTCGCACAACCTCCTCTTCGCGGCCCTGGGAACGGCGGCCGCCGCTCGATGGATTGGGGCGAAGCCGTGGCAGCTCCTAAGAGTCTTTGCCTGCTTCCTGCTCCACTTCGTGGGCGATTACTACGGCTCCGGGCCCGGCTGGCCTCTGCCCCTGTTGGCCCCGTTTTCCAGCTGGCCGGTGCTCAACCCGCACGCCTGGGAGTTCAACGGCTGGCAGAGCCAGCTCGTCCTTGGAGTGGCTGCGCTGGCCACGTGCCTCATCGCTCGTGCCTGCGAGCGGACGCCGCTGGAGGCGGTCTTTCCCGGAATGGATCGAATGTTCAGCGATCTGGCCGTGCTCGGCTTCAGTCATCGCTGCTCCAGCCGTGACTGCGGCCGGACGGCCCTATACCGGTGCCATCTCTGCCGTGTCGCGAGCTGCGGCGGCCACCTGCAGTTTCTCGGCTGGGGCCGCGTGGCCTGCACCGGGTGTACCGAGAGGGATAGGCTGCCAGAGGCGCCCTCCGAATAGTCCAACCGCGGACGCGACCAGGTCCTCATGAGCACCGAGAAATTCAGCGTCGAGAGGTCCTTCGCAGTCAACTCGGGCATCTCTGCCAGCGAATTTTTCTTGCAGTTCGAACGTCTGGTGCGGGAGCTCTGGGACGTCGTGAAACGAGTGGACGACTTCGAACCCGACCAGAGAGCTCTCGCCTCGCGGGCGCTCGGCTATCTCGGACAACCGGCGTCCCATCCGTCCGCTGTCGAGCCCATGGGCCTGGTCGACGACTACGTCATTCTGGAGCGCGTCCGGGCCCGCATCTTCCCGGATTCGAAACCTCGGATCGCCGTGGGCAACGCGCTGCAGCGACTGTCGTGCTCGACTCGCGACAAGCTGGCCGAGGAGGAATCGCGCATCCTGAGCTCGGAAGGGGCGCTCCCGCAGGAGGAGTTGGAACCTCGGATCTGGAGAGCGCTGCTCCTGGCGAGGGCATGGAGTGAAGCTGCAGAGGCAGTGCCGGCGGAGCCCGGCTCGCGCGTGGCACCGATGTGGGCTCTTCTTGCCGGCGTGTCGGGCGCAATCGACTGGGTGCTCATGAGGCTTCCCCCAGGAATGCTCCTCCGGCTGGCCCTCCTGGTCGTCGTGGGAGGTGGGATGGTCTACTCCACGTTCGCCCTCATGGAGAAGGCCATTCCCGGGCTGCGCATGAGAAGTGCCGTGGTCGATCTCGTGAAGAAGCTCCGGGAGGGCAGCACCACATCGCAGACCGACGAGGTCACCCGCAAGGGAATGGAGGGGCTGCGGCACTTCTCGAAGCCTTGAGCTTGCCTGAGCGGCCACGGCGGGGCAAGGCGCGCGCGCCGGGGGACCATGGAACCTAGGGAGCCAAGGGCGCGCTCTGGAGCTTCCTGCGCCGGCCGCCGTGGAAGTTTGGACAAGCCGTGAACGCGCCGTGCACAAGGCTGGACGTCACCTTGCGACGCCCCAGTCCCGCCTCCAAGAGGCAGTGAGCCGGCCCCTTCTCATCCCAGTGGACGTACTTGCAGTTGAGACAAGAGCGCGCGTTGGATCGTAGCTCGGCCGTGGACAGCCTCAGGCGATCCGCCACCATGCCCAGGATGCCGCCCAGCACACTCCCTGCGAGCGCGGCGTAACCGGAGGCCGTTGTCTGCAGGCGCGTCAAGTCACCACCGGCGGCCGGAAGGTGAGCGGACAGATCACCGCCGAGCTTCCAGCCACCCCAGGCAGCCAGCAACGCCAACCCGGTAGAGACCCAGCCCGCCAGCGGCCGGAAGACGCGCTGGCGCTGCGGGGAAGAGGCCTCGTGCGGGTGTTCGTAGCCCCAGACGGCGAACTCAGCGAGGTCCTTGGGAAGCAGCCTGGAGCGCCGCTGGATCTCCTTCAGAACTCCCGTCATCGTGGCCGAGACGACCTCGGGGCGCTGCGCCAGCACGCGAGCGAAGTCCTCCCAGGCCAGCCGGAGGTTCTCGGAGCCTCCCATCCCAGCCAGGACATGGGCGCTGCGGCGGCCGCCCGCGACGAACGCCAACTCTCCAAACACGGAGCCCGGCCCGATCCGGGTCAGAATCTCCTGGGTGCCAGAGCGATGGTGAAGGCAGATGAACACCTCTCCAGCGAGGATGAGGTGCAGATCGCGTGACTGACTGTTTTGCTCGAAGATCCTCTCACCCGGCGAGTAGAGGACATGTTGCGAGGCGGAGAGGATGCGCATCAAGTCCTCGGGGTCATTGAGCTGGAACATCCAGACCCCGCGCAGCAGCTCCAGAAGAAGCTGACGATGCGACGGATTCTCCAGGACGCGTTCGAATGTCGAGTTCTGCTTCAATTCAGCGGGATGACAGCTTCGTGTGCTCGGCCGTGCTCGATCGCCTTCGCCACTGATTTCCCTTCCCGTTCGTCGTAGGGTGATTCCGGCCCCATCGGGAGCGTCGGCCAGAACTGGCTACAGTCCACCGACACAAGCGCCGGCCCGCCCACCCATCAGGTAGCCTCCGAAGTTGTCGAGGACCCGTAGCTCGAAGTCTGCGGTACAGCGCGAGTGGCTGCCAACGTGCGCAGCACCGGGAAAGAGGAAGAGCTCCGTCGAGTGCAGCAGCAGCTTCGCCCAGTGCTGACCTCGCCGGGAGGACTCCTGAGTGGAACTACCGGAACCTGTCGCGCCTCGCACGTCAACCCTCCATGAACGAACCGGCCACATCGAGGATAGCACCTACTGCGGCGAGTGCCAGGTAGTTCCTCCGACGCGGAGTGATGGATGGCCCCCGAGTCAGGCACTTCCGGCATAGGCCGCAAGTCCTGGTGACGCGTGTCCGCACAAACGCCATCTAGGTCATCGGCTCGCTAGCCTGTCCCCGCGAAGACGAGGTGCGACTCGTGAACCACGCCCGGAAGGACCGCAACAACCGCGTCATGGCCATCCTCGCGATCGCCAGGGGGCTGCTCATCGGTCTGAGGATCGCCTGCACATCATGAGCTCGATGAGCGCGGTGTTCCTGCGCCGGGCCCGTGTTCCACTCCGACGTCACGACGACCGCCGGCTGCCTCTTGTGCGAGTCTCGTCCCGCCCGAAAATCCGTGGGACACTCTCACTTCGATTCCTGCGCCCGCGCCCGCCATGCGTTGCCCCGCGCGTTCATCCCGGCTAGCCGCGAAAGGGTGGCGTCGCCTATCATGGCGGGACACCAGGGCTTGCCGAAAGCTCGGCGCTCACCCTGCGAATTCGCTTGCCCCCCGAAGTCTCTCGTCCATGCACCCGACCGTCATCGCCGTAGGGCTCGTCAGCTTCTTCACGGATCTCTCGAGCGAAATCATCTACCCGCTCCTTCCGCTCTTCCTGACCGGTCCGCTCGCCGCGGGCGCCGCGTTCGTGGGGCTGGTCGAAGGGATCGCCGAGAGCACCGCCAGCTTGCTCAAGCTCTGGAGCGGGCGGCTCTCAGACCGTCTTGGCCATCGCAAGGCCTTGATCGTGGCCGGCTACGGGCTGTCGAGCTGCGCCCGGCCGGCCATCTCGCTGGCGACAGCGCCGTTTCACGTGTTGCTCCTGCGGGTCGTCGACCGGATCGGAAAGGGCATCCGCACGGCCCCGAGAGACGCGCTCATCTCGGCCGTGACGCCGCGAGAGGAGCTTGGCCGGGCCTATGGCTATCACCGCGGTATGGACCACCTGGGGGCCGTCCTGGGCCCGCTGGTAGCGGCCTTCCTGCTGGGCCCGGCCGGACTGTCGCTGCGCACGGTGTTCGCCCTCGCGGCTATCCCGGCCGCGATGGCGATGGCGGTGGCGATCTTCGGAGTGGCCGACGCCGCCAAGCCCGAACCGCCAGCGGCCGCGCCGGCTCACACGCTCCCCTCGACGCCGGCAGCCGAGGAGCCGCTGACCGCTTCGTTCAAGTGGCTTCTGGTGGCCGTCGTGGTCTTCGCCCTGGCCAACTCCAGCGACGCCTTTCTTCTGCTTCGCGCCACTCACCTGGGCGTGCCTGGTGAGCAGGTGCCGCTCCTCTGGTCGCTCTTGCACGTCATCAAGTCGGCCCTGGCGATGCCGGCCGGCCGGCTCGCCGACAGGCTGGGAAAGCGCCGCCTCATCGCGGGCGGCTGGGTACTCTACGCGCTCGTGTATGCGGCGCTGGCAGCGGCCAGCGCGGCCTGGCACGTCTGGCTGCTCTTCGCGGTCTACGGAGTCTTTTTCGCCCTGACGGAAGGGGCCGAGCGAGCGCTGGTCGCGGAGCTGGCACCGGGCGGACGCGCCGGTTCCGCGTTCGGTCTGTATCACCTGTCGATCGGAGTCGCCGCCCTCCCGGCCAGCCTGCTGGCGGGTGTCCTCTGGGACCAGTTCGGCGCCGCCTGGGCTCTCGGGCTCGGAGCGGCTCTGGCGCTGACTTCGCTGATCCCGCTAGCGCTGTCCGGAAGGACCCGTCACCTTGCGGCAGTCGATTCCGGGTGCTAGGCGTCCTCCGGCGCCGGCCGGCCTGCGCGCCGGCCAGCGTGCGCCTTGCCCGGATGCACACCCCAAGCCTTGCTCCGCGCCCAGCCGCGCGAGGAACCGCATGAACCAAGCCTCCAACGACCCCCGCTCTCTCGTCCTGCAGCACGCAGCGACGCTGCTGGTCTTCGCAGGTCTGCTCGGACTCGGCCTCCTGGGCCATCGCACCGGGTGGAAGCTCTCTGGGATTCCGGGCCCATGGACTTCGGAGCCGGCAGCCGCCCCGGACGACTGGTGCGAGACGCACGGCGTGCCGGACTCCAGGTGCCTCGCCTGCCGCCCCGAACTGGGCGGCGCGGACCCCAAGGACTGGTGCAAGGAGCACGGTGTTCCGGAGTCGAAAGACCCACTGTGTCATCCTGAGCTCCTCGCGGGCAAGGTCGCGGCCGATTGGTGCGGCGCCCACGGAGTGCCCGAGTCGCAATGCACGCTCTGCAACCCGTCTGTCGCAGTCGTGGCGAAGGAGCCGTCCTCGCAGCGGCCGGCGATGATCACGACCGGCCAGTCACCGGCCCCCAACCCCCTCACCTGCCAGACCCATCAGCTCCGCGTCCAGTTTGCGTCCCCGGAGGCCGTCCGCAAGGCAGGCGTCGCAACCGAGCCGGTCGTGCGGCGCCCCATGCCGGCGACGCTGGAAGCACCCGGCCAGCTCGACTACGATCGCACCCGGCTGGCGCGGCTCTCCTCTCGCCTTCCCGGCACGGTCTGGAAGGTGCTGAAGCAAGTCGGCCAGCCGGTCAAGGCAGGCGAAGTGCTCGCGCTGGTCGACGCCGCGGAGGTCGGACGGACGAAGGCGGCGCTGCTGCAGGCCGTGGCCCAGGTCGACGTCAAGTCGAAGGCCTTCTCCCGCGTCCGGGAAGTCGCCAGGGAGGGCTTCCGCAGCCAGGCCGACTTCCAGGAGGCAACGGCCGCCCTGCGTGAGGCCAGGATCGCGCTCTTCAACGCGCAGCAGGCTCTGGTGAACCTGGGCCTGGCGATCGACCTCCAAGCGATCGAAGGATTGCCCGAGAGCAAGCTGGCCGAGAAGGTACGGTTGCTGGGCCTCCCCGGGGAGGTCCTGCGTGCGCTCGACCCGGCGACGGCCACGGCGAACCTGCTGCCCGTGGCGGCTCCGCTCGACGGTCTGGTCGTCGGCCGCGAGGCCGTGATCGGCGAGGTCGTCGACGCCTCGCGCGCGCTCTTCACCGTCGCCGACGTTCGCCACATGTGGGTCGAGCTGGACGTACGGCTCGAAGACGCCGCCGCGCTGGCCCTGGGCCAGACGGTCGTTTTCCGGCCCGACGCGGCCGGCGGCGAGGCCGTGGCCGGCAAGCTCGCCTGGATCAGCACCGAGGCCGACGAGGTGACCCGCGCCTTGAAGGTCCGCGCGGAAATCGCCAACCCCCAGGGCCGGCTGCGAGCGCACACCTTCGGCGTGGGCCGCGTCGTTGTTCGCGCCACTCCCGACGCCGTCGCCGTGCCCGAGACCGCGCTCCACTGGGAGGGCTGCTGCAACGTCCTCTTCGTCCAGGTCTCGCCGGAGCTCTTCCAGACTCGAAAGGTCCGGCTGGGTGCCAGGTCCGCCGGTCACGTCGAGGTGCTGGTCGGCGTTCTCCCGGGCGAGCGGGTTGCCACCACCGGCAGCCACGTGCTCAAGAGCGAGATCTTGAAGAGCCAGATGGGCGCTGGCTGCGTCGACGACTAGGAGAGACCGATGCTCGAGTGGATCATCCAGGTCTCGCTGCGCCATCGCCTTCCGGTGGCCGTGACGGCGGCGCTCTTCGCCGTCTTCGGTACCTACTGGGTGCGCCTCCTGCCCGTCGACGCGTTTCCGGACACGACGCCGGTGCAGGTGCAGATCAACACCGTCGTCCCCGCGCTCGCCCCGGAAGAGGTCGAGCAGCAGATCACGTTTCCGGTCGAGCAAGCGATCGGCGGACTGCCGGGTCTGGGGCAGGTCCGCTCCATCTCCAAGTTCGGCCTCTCGCAGGTCGTCGCCATTTTCGCCGACGGCACCGACATCTACTTCGCCCGGCAGCTCGTCACCGAGCGGCTCAGCACGGTGGAGCTCCCCGACGGACTGCCTCGCCCGCAGATGGGCCCCGTGACCACGGGCCTGGGCGAGGTCTTTCACTATGTGCTCTCCTCGCAAGGCAATGACCTGACCGAACTTCGAACGCTGCACGACTGGGTCGTGAAACCGTCGTTGCGAACGGTCGCCGGAGCAGCGGAGATCAACAGCTGGGGCGGCTTCGAGAAGCAGTACGAGATCCGGATCGACCCGGCGCGGCTGATCAAGCACGGCGTCACTCACGACGAAGTGGTCACGGCGGCGGCCGCCAACAACTCCAACGCGGGCGGCGGCAGCATCTCCACCGGCGGCGAGATGCTCCTGGTGCACGGCATCGCCCGCACGACGACGACCGACCAGATTGGCGGCATCGTCATCAAGGCCACGAATGGCGTGCCGGTCCGCATCCGCGACGTGGCCGAGGTCGCCATCGGCCCCGAGCTCCGCCGGGGCGCCGTCACGGCCGCCGGAAAGGGAGAAGTCGTCCTGGGACTCGGCTTCATGCTGATGGGCGAGAACAGCCACGAGGTCACCTGGCGTTTGAAGGACCGCCTGGCGGAGGTCCAGCGGACATTGCCGCCCGGGGTGAAGGTCGAGACGGTGTACGACCGCACGGAGCTGGTCGACCACGTGATCGACACCGTCCGAGGAAACCTCTTCGAGGGCGGGCTGCTGGTCGTGGCCGTCCTCTTCGCGTTCCTGGGGAACTTGCGAGCAGGCCTGATTGTGGCGCTGGCCATCCCGCTCTCGATGCTCTTCGCGTTCCTGGGCATGCTCCGATTCGGCATCGCCGGCAGCCTCCTCAGCCTGGGCGCGCTCGACTTCGGACTGGTCGTCGACAGCTCCGTGATCATGATCGAGAACGTCGTGCGTCACATCGCCCGCGGCTCCTCCTCCAGGCGCAGCTTCACCGACATCGTGCGCGACGCCGCCCTCGAGGTGCGCAGGCCGACGATGTTCGGCGAGCTGATCATCATGATCGTCTACCTGCCAATCCTGACGCTGGAAGGCATCGAGGGAAAACTCTTCCGGCCGATGGCGCTGACGGTCATCTTCGCGCTGCTGGGATCGCTCGCGCTGTCGCTGACGTTGATGCCGGTGCTGGCCAGCCTGCTGCTGCCGAGGAGAATCGAGGAGCGGGAGCCGCTGCCGGTGCGGTTGGCGCACGGGCTCTATGCTCCGGCCTTGCGGCTGGCGATGGCGAACCGGTTAGCCACGATCGGCCTGGCGATGGCGGTTCTGTTCTTGTCGGGGATGCTCGCGAGGGGGCTGGGCTCCGAATTCCTCCCGCGTCTCTCGGAGGGCGCCATCGTCGTGAACGTCGTCCGCCTGCCCGGCACGGACATCGCCGAGTCGGTCCGCTACAACACCCGGATGGAACAGGCGATCCTCGCCGCCTTCCCCGACGAGGTCGAGCACGTCTGGAGCCGTATCGGAACGGCGGAGGTCGCGACCGACCCGATGGGAGTGGAGCTGACCGACGTGTTCATCACCCTCAGGCCGCGCAGTCGGTGGACGAAGGCCCGCACTCAGAGCGAGCTGGTGGTCCTGGTGCAGCGGTCCCTCCGCGACATGCCCGGCCAGCGGATCGCGTTGACCCAGCCGATCGAGATGCGCTTGAACGAGATGATCTCGGGGGTGCGCTCCGATGTGGCGGTGAAGCTCTTCGGCGACGACTTCGAGCTCCTGGAGGCCAAGGGCCGCGAGCTGGAGGCCGTCCTGAGGTCCATTCCCGGGTGCGTCGATCCCACCACCGAGCAGCTGGCCGGCCAGCCGGTCTTGCAGCTGAGGGTCGACCAGGAGGCCATCGCGCGCTACGGAGTGGCCGCGAGGGAGGTGCTCGACCTGGTCGAGGCGATCGGCGGCAGGCCGCTGGGCGAAGTGGTCGAGGGCCAGCTTCGATTTCCGCTGGTCGCCCGCTTGCCCGAGAGATGGCGCCGCAGCCCCGAGGCCATCGGTTCGATGCTGCTCTCGACGGCGTCGGGACAGAGACTCCCGCTCTCGAGGCTGGCGACGATCCGGCTGGTCGAAGGCCCCTCGACGATCACGCGGGAGTGGGGGCGCCGGCGGATCACGGTCCAGGCCAACGTCCGAGGCCGCGACGTCGGGAGCTTCGTGGCCGAGGCCCAGAAACGCATCGAGGAGCGCGTGAAGCTCCCTCCAGGGCGCTACCACCTCGAGTGGGGCGGACAGTTCGAGAACCTCCAGAGAGCGCGGACCCGGCTGGCCATCGTCGTGCCCGTGGCGCTGGCCTGCATCTTCGGACTTCTCTACCTGTCGCTCGGCTCGGTTCGCCTGTCGCTCCTGGTGTTCACAGGCGTGCCGCTCGCGACGACCGGCGGCGTGATCGCCTTGTCGATGCGCGCGATGCCGTTCTCCATCGCCGCAGCCGTGGGCTTCATCGCGCTCTCGGGCGTGGCCGTCCTGAACGGGCTGGTGATGGTGACGTTCATCCGCCACCTGCGGCTCACGGGCGTCGGCCTGCAGGAGGCCGTGCTCAGGGGCAGCCTGGTCCGCCTGCGGCCCGTGATGATGACCGCTCTGGTGGCGGCGTTCGGCTTCGTCCCGATGGCGCTGGCGACCGGGATGGGCGCGGAGGTCCAGAAGCCGCTCGCCACGGTCGTCATCGGCGGCATCCTCAGCAGCACGCTGTTGACGCTGTTCGTGCTCCCGGTGCTCTACGGATGGTTCGAACCGCCTACCGCCACGGAGGAGGAGGAGACCCCGCCCCCGAAGCCGGCCTCCGGAGCGGTTCCCGACGAGGAGGAGTTCCCATGAGCGCGCGCTCCGCGTGGCTGATCCTGACACTGGCCTGGCTCGCACCCGGGGTTGCCGTGACGATGGATGCACCGGCTCCTTTGACTCTTCGAGAGGCCCTCCGGCTCGGCCTGGCCCGAAACCCGGAGCTCGAGACGATGCGCCGCCAGCTCGAGGTCGCAGCCGGCAAGCTGCGCACGGCGCTCACCAGACCCTACAACCCCGAGCTGGACGCGGGCGTCACGACCGACAAGGGCCTCTCCGACGAGGGCCAGAAGGAGCTCGAGCTGGGCATCTCCCAGCAGCTCGAGACCGGGGGCAAGCGACGCCACCGCGTCGGGACCGCCCGGCTGGAGCTGGAACAGGCGCGGCTGGGCGCCGAGGATCGGGCGCGCGTCCTGTCCGGCGAGATCGCGCTGGCGTTCTACCGCACCTACTTCCTGCAGCGACGGCTGTCTCTCAACGAGGAAGCAGTCGGCATCGCCCGGAGCGTGGAGCGCATCGCGAAAGGGCGCGCAGAGCTGGGAGATCTGCCCTCGGTGGAAGTCAGCCTGGCGGAGGTCTCGCGAGAAAAGCGCGCTGCCGAGGCCGTCGGGCTGGAGGCCGACCTGGCATCGGCCCGGGTCACGCTCGAATCGCTGCTCGGACTGCCCGAGACCACCGCCTCCTCCGTCACCGCCGACTGGAGCCCCGCCGCCCAGGCCCCGCCCGAGCAGGAGCTGCTCGACGCCGCCACCCGCTCGCGACCGGACCTTCGGCAGCGCGAGCTGGCCGTGCGCGTGGCCGAAGAGCAGCTCGCCCTCCAGAAGGCCGGGCGACATCCCGACGTGAAGGCCGGCCTCTTCTACTCTCGGGGAACCGACGTCATCGACGCGCAGGCCTCCCTGCCACCGCTGACCGACCGTGACGAGCTCGTCACGCTACGGCTCAACGTCGGGCTGCCGATCGTCAACCGCAACCAGGGGGAAATCCTCGCCGCCAAGGCCTCCGTGGGCGTGGCTCGGTCGCAGCTCGAGTCCCTGCGCCTGGAGGTCCGGCGCCAGGTTCGCGACGCGCGCGAACGCGGGCTGCGTGCCGCCCAGCGTTGCCGGCTCTACTCAGAGCGAGTCGTTCCCGTGTCGGCCAGAAACGTCGAGGTGGCCGAACGCGCTTACCGCACAGGCCTGGCCGACACCCTGCAGATCCTCAAGGCGCAGGACGATCTCATCGATGTCAGGCAGCGGCTGCTCGAGGCCCTCTGGGATCACGAGCAGGCCCGAATCGCGCTCGACACGGCCACCGGACACCCGCCGGCACCGTGACCGGCTGAAGTCCGGGCTAGCGGGCGCACCGATCGCCCGGCAGGATGCCGGGCCCGCCGTGACTTGGACCCATTATCGGTTCCTCCAGTCACCGACAATCCGTGCCTGCGGATGCGATACTCGCCGACCGCTGGCAACGACCGGCTTTGCGAGGTCGCCGGGGCGGACACCCGCGCGAGGAGTAGCGATGATCGAGTACGACAAGGGCGAGGAGACGCGCATCCTGGAGGCTGCCGTCCGAGACTTCCCGATGGGATGGTACGGGCAGCAAGAGTGGCGGATGCTGGCGCAGGGCGCTGGCGACCTCGCCTTCCTGGCCCTGGGGGCGGCGATCACCCTGACCACGAGCTCGCTCTGGATCTGCGTGCCGATCTGGATCCTGATGGGCGGCCGGATCCACGCGCTAGGCGTGCTGATGCACGACCTGAGCCACGTGCGGCACCTCGAGAGTCAACCGCTGAAGCGAGTGCTGATAGACGCCGTCGTCTGCTACCCGATCATGATGAACATGGACTACTACGGCTACGCGCACGCGCTGCACCACCAGTGGTCCAACGTCCCCGGCAAGGACCCGTACTTCTTCCCGCTCAATCGGATGAGCCCGCCGGCCTTCCTCGGCTTCGTCGTCTTCTCCACGTTCTTCCTGCCGGCCTGGCTCACGTTACGGCTGGCGCTCTTCCCGCTGACGATCTTGAGCCGTTCGCTCCGCAATTGGCACGTCAAGTACTTCAGCCAGTTCGGCGCCGCGGCCGACCTCGAGGACCCGCACCGGCTCGAGCAGGGAAAGAAGCTCTGGATCTGGGCGCTGGGTCCCAGCGTCTTCTGGTATGCGGTCCTCATTGCCCTCTGGAAGACGGGCGCGTGGGCGGCCTTCGGCTGGGCCTACGGGATTCCGCTGGTGCTCTCTGCCTTGATCGGGCAGGTCCGCCTGGCCTGTGACCACGTCTACGAGGACGCCACGGGCAACAGCGTGGTCGAGCAGCTCGGCGGCTCCACGAACATCGAGGCGCCCTGGTGGCAAGCGCTGGTCCTGGCGCCGCACGCGGCCTGCTATCACGGCATGCACCACGTGGTGCCGAACGTGCCGAACTGGCACTGGCGCGACGCCCACGAGCGCTTCAAGGCCAGCGGTTCGAAGGTCTACGCCTCGACGGTTTACAGGGGCTACGGCTCCATCATGTGGAAGCTGCTGAAGGATCAGATCGCCTGGGCTCGCGCCCAGTACGAGGCCGCGGCGGCGGCGGCGCGCTCGGGCCCCTTCGCGGGTGCTCCGGAGCCGGGCTTCCGGGAGCTGCCGCTCGTCTCGCTCGAGGACGCCGGCGCCCCGCGCCGCGAGGCCGCGCTCCTGCGCGTGCCGCCAGTCGAGGAGATCAACGCGCAATCGAAGGCGCATGAGTTCGGCATCGGCGACCTCGACTGGAAGCCATGCAGCCGGGATCGGCTCTACGCCCCCGAGTGCATGTCTCACCTCTACTTCACCGAGGCGTACAAGCTGCTCAACCCGGAAGAGCAGCTCTCCTACAATCAGATCTTCGCCGAGGGGATCTCGGAGCAGTTCGTGTTCCTGGAGCAGGTGCTGCTGGTCCGCGGGCTGAAATCGTTCCTGCGTCTGTCCGGCGGAAAGCTGCCGCCGGCGCTCGTGGAGGCGTGCGAGTTCTTCATCCAGGAGGAGGACAAGCACTCGGCGATGTTCCGCCGGCTGCTGGTCGAGGCCAATCCCGCGACCTATGAGAAGGAGACGTTCCACGTCTACAAGCTCTCGGATTCGCAGGCCGCGTTCCTCGACCGGAGCATGGCCGATCCGACCCTCTACATCTGGTGGATCTGGGTCGCCACGCTGTTCGAGGAGAAGACTATCGACTTCCACCGCAAGTACCAGGCAGAGCGAGAGCGGCTGGAGCCGATGTACGTGACCGTGCACCGTTTCCATTGTCTGGACGAGGTGCGCCACTTGCAGATGGATCACCATTTCGTCGACGCGCTCTGGGCCCCGGCGCCGGCCTGGAAGAAGGCGATGAACGTCTACCTGTTCAAGAAGATCATGTGGTCCTTCGTCCACCCGAAGCGTACGGTCACGGCCGCCGTGCGGGAGCTGGTGCGCAAGCATCCGCGCCTGGAGCCGATGACGGATCGGCTCGTCGAGGCCGGCATGGGAGTCGCCGACAACCGCGCCTGGCATGAGGCGACCTACAGCAGAAGGTCGCTGCCCAACACCTACGCGCTCTTCGACCGGTTCCCCGAGATGCACGGCATTAGCTCGGTGCTGCCGCTCTACCATCCCCGGGCGATTCGGCCCGACGCCCCCAGGGCCGAGTTCGTCCAGTAGGCACTCGAGCGGCGCCGGTGCGCCCTGGGCCGTCCACTGGAGCTCGAGCGATCCCGCGTAGGCGTAGCCTCGCCACTCGCCCCTCCCCGAGCGAACCGGTTCGCCGAGCGCCTACGCCACGACCGTCAAGATGCCTCAATATGGGACAGGGCTCGCGTCGGTTTCCGAGAAGTCCTTCGCAACGAAAAGCAGAGGTTCACCAGAGTGACGGGCCAACGCGTACGAACAGCAATCCCCCAGGTTCAGACCCGCGGGATGCGGCCCCTTGCCGTACTTCGAGTAAGCCTCGCGTGCGAGCTCGAAATGCTCCATCGTGAAGGGAACAACTTCCATACGCGCACGGTGCATCAGCAGATCGAACTCCCGCCCCCCGGCCGGGCCCTTACGTGCCTCGATCACGACAGCTGTCTCCAGGGCTGTCATCGCGCTCACCAGCCGTCGGACGTCCGAGACAACCGCCCGCGAGAGTCGGGTGGCCAACGGCTCCCCGAGCAGAATGGCGATCAGCGCTGATGAATCGATCGCCATCTACTCGAACGTGCCGTCCTCTCCATATCCCAGGATCTCATTGGCCTCCCGGCCGTCCTGGTCAGGCAACGAAGCGCATCTCCGCGAGATGGCCATCAGCTCCGCCATCAGGTCCGGGGCGGCCCGGCTACCGCGCAGCCGCTGCAGTCGATCTTCGAGGGCATGAATCACGGCCTCCGTCAGGCTCTCACCGGTCTCGCTCGCAACCGCGACGGCGAGCTCTATGGCCTTCTTGTTCTTGATGCTCAACGCCATGTTTGCCCCCGATTCAATCTTCTACCCATCTACCTGGATTCTATCTGCAGTCTCTTGCACCTGGTAATCCTGCATGGCCGGCAGACGAACGCGCCTCCGCTGAAGCTCGGCTTGCCGCCTGACCAGAGCCCGCACCGCCGATCTCCCGGAGGGCATCCGGTCATACGGACGACCTACACCGCCGGCTTCCAGTCGGGACGAGGCGGGTGTATCCGGTTAGTCCACGCGTCCTTGTCCTCGTGCTGTCGCCGGTACTGCGTCGGAGTGGAGCAGCCGCTACCGCCAGACTGCGACCGCCCACGCTGCCTACGCCAGTCGCTGGCTACCGCCGAGGCATCGCGGCGGCGCGCGCCAGCTCGGACTCGAGCCGGGCGGCGGAGGCGTCCCAGCTCCAGCGGCCTCGCACGGCGGCCAGGCCGGCCTGCGAGAGCCGCTCGCGCTCCGAGGCGCTGTCGAGCAGCGTGAGCAGGGCGGCAGCGAAGGCCTCGGGGTCTCGCGGGGTCAGAAGCCCGTTGACGCCGTGTTCGATCGTTTCCAGGAGACCGCCTTCGGCGACACCGGCGACGGGAGTGCCGCACGCCATCGCCTCGAGCGGGATCAGGCCAAACGGCTCCCGCACGGGCGTGCAGGCCGCCACCCGCGAGCTCGCGTAGAGCTCGACCACGGCCGCGTCGTCGTCGCCCTGGCGAAGCTCGAGCGTGACCCCCGCGGCGGCGGCCTCGCGCTTCAGCTCTTCCAGGTAGGCCGGGTCGAAGCGGCTGTAGGCGAAGACCACGGGTGGGCGCTGAGGGGCCGGGATGGCCGCGAGCGCGCGGACCAGGAAGAGCTGATCCTTGTTGGCGCCGATGGCGCTGACCGAGACGACGCGCCGCTGGCGGGGACGTTCGAGCGGGCGATAGACATCGGTGTCGACTCCCAGGTACTGAAGGACGGGCTCCAGCCCGTAGGCGAGCCGGATCTGATTGGCGGTGTAGAGAGAATGGGCGAGCACGATGCGCGCTGCGCGGGCGTTAGAGACATCGGCGCACTCCAGCGGC
Organism: Candidatus Wallbacteria bacterium; assembly: GCA_016190005.1. Taxonomy (GTDB): domain Bacteria; phylum Muiribacteriota; class UBA6191; order JACPRK01; family JACPRK01; genus JACPRK01. The sequence goes on from JACPRK010000147.1 coordinate 17,879, forward strand.
GCGAGAAAGAGCCGGCGCAACGCCAGCCTGGCGCCCGGAGCTCGCCCGGCTTCCAGGGCGGCGAGCCGTCGCTCGAAGACGAGCCGGCTGGGCTCCGCGCAGTAGTAGACGGTGGGCGTCTTCAGGTGCCTGAGCAGCAGCGGCGCCTGCGTCAGCCGGCAGGGATTGACGAAGACCGCGTCGAACCCGCCGGCGTCGATCTCGGCGGCCATCCAGCGCGAGGCGCGCTCGAGGAACGGAAGGTCGAGGCTGCGGAAGAGCAAATTGAGCCTGCCGCTTCCGACTCGCGGGAAACTGCCACGCGGATCGGGAAAGCGATGGTGCCGCCGGACGTGGGCGTCCCAGTCGAACCCCGCCGCGGGCGCGGGCTGAAAGCCATAGATGTCGGGCCGCTCGCGCACGAGCTCCGGATGGAAGAGCGTGATTTCGTGGCGCCCCGCCAGCCGCCGCACGTACTCCCAGAGCACGCGCATCGCGCCGCCGAACGGGACGTTGTGGTAGAAGGCGAGCTTCATGGCCGGCTGAACTCCGGTGGACTGGCAGAGAAATGGCGCCTTCCTTCGGCTACGACCGTGGTGTTGCGCGCCGCTGTCGCGCTAGGAGGACGCCAAGAACGGGTTTGTATCACGCTTTGGGTCGCATGTCACAGGAACTCCGTCGGGCTTTGGCCGCCTGGCTTCTTGCGGCTCGCTACGGCCGTCGATGCATCCCGGCGGCCTGATGTCGTTTCTGTCGAGGACCGGCGCCAAGCTGCTCGACTTCGAGGACCACACCCGCTCGATTACCGACCGCCTCACGCACGACTTCTGCGGGCTGCCGTCCGTCTTGTCGCCCGCAGCCAGGGTGACGGCCGGCTCAGCGCGCCGCCGGCAGCGTCACGACGCGAGCGCCCGGCACCGAGATGACGTAGCCGGCGCCCTGCTCGAGCGGGAAGGGCAGCGTCAGTCCGGGGATGTGCACTTCGAAGCGGCCGCGGGGAGAGACGGCGCGAGCCACGAACGAAGCGCCCGTCGAAGTCGCGATGTCGGCGGCCGTCGCACCGGGGGGAACGCCTCGCGGCAAGCCGACCAGATCGATGCCGGGGCCGACTTGCCGGGTCGCGCTCCCGGCCGGCCAGTCGAACCCTTCCAGTGGCGCCATCGTGACGCCAGGCGTGCGCACCGTGGCGATGTAGCCGTGGCCCGGCTCGACCGGGAAATCGGCCGCCGTCCCGTTCGCAAGGAAGATCTCGAACCGCCGCGGGCCGCCGGCGTCGGGCGCGATCCGGCTGACCGCCTGGGCGCCCGCGAGCCTCGCAAGCTCGGAAGCGCTGAAGCCGGGACCGGTCGAGAGCGGCGCCGCCAGCACATTGACGCCGCCGTGAATCGGCAGAGACTGGGTGGCCGCTCCCGTGACCACGAGCAATTCGAAGGGAGCCACCGTGGTGCGCGGCAAGGCGTTGCCCGAGACGAGCCGATCGGACGCGACGCTCCCGCCGCTGGCAAAGCGGGTGACTCGCATCGAGCCGGTGGCAGGAAGCCCGATGTCGACGTCGACGACGAAGGGCTCGACCTCGGTGGCGAGGAAGGCGGACTGCCGGCCGATGAAGGCGTATCCGAGTCCCGGCCTGCGATACACGGTACGCCGTGCGATGACGTTCGCCAGAAGAGAGGCTGCTTCCAGGTGGACGGGGCCGCCGTTGATGAGGATGCGGCCGGCCGCCGAGACGATGAGCGCCACTTCGGCACCCGCGGCTTCGCCGGTGGCCAGCACCTGTCCCGGCGACGAGACAGCCGATCGGCCCAGTAGAGCCAGCCCGCCGAACGGGTCGGTCGAGGTGATGCTGGCCAGGTCGGGGCCTCTCCACCGGATCGAACCGAGCGCCTGGGTCTCGATTCTCGCCGGCGGCGTGGTCGCGACTTCGGGAGTCGTGGATACGCTCAAGCCGAGCGAGCCGAACAGCGCGTCCCACGCCGTCGAGGCGCCCGTGGCTGGAATCCCCTGTGCCGTGTGCAGGACGAGCGGCGTCGAGGTCGAAGCGACCAGCGCCGCCACGGCCGGTGCCATGTCGTGGAAGCCAAAAGCGGGACTGTGTCCGAATGTGAAGACGTAGTAGAGGGCACTGGGTCCTCGGCGGGGCCGGCCGAACGTCGGCCTGACGTCGAATCCGGCGGCGCGCAGGGCGCAGGAGACGGCCGGCACGGTCGAATCCGCAAAGCTGGCGAGCAGCTCCTCGGCGTCGGCAGAAGCCGGGACGTCGAGGATGAGGTTGGCGATCGGACGCGACTCCGGGGACACGCCCAGCAGCCGGGTCAGCACCGGGAAGACGTGTCCGGCCAGCGCCAGCTCCTGGCTGAAGTAGGCAGAGTCCTCGGCCGTGCCCGGGAAGAAGCTGAACGCGCGCACGCGATCGGTCGCGGCCCGGTAAAAGGCCAGGTTTCGCTGATACGGCGGAGGGGAGCCAAAGCTCCCCGAGACCCCTTGGTATGTCTGCCGTCCGAGCTCGCGCGCCTGGCCGTGCGCCAGGTCGCCGAGGCCGACGGTGTTCGCCGTAACGACGGCGGAGGCCAGTCTTTTCGCTCGTCTCTCGATGCGCTCGAGGTCGACCGGATCGAACACGTATCCCAGGTATTCTTCCGAGCCGTTCGAGGTGCCGTTCTCGTTGCGATCCGTGAAGAAGTGGATGTGCTCGATGCCGCTCTCGCGGGCCGCGGCCGTGATGGCGGCGACGTACTCCAGATCGAACCGCTCCTCGTCGACCGCAGCGACGCCCTGTTGGGCCAGCTCGCGCACGATCTGCCGGACCTCCGTCGTCGTCACGGGGCGCAGCTTGCGAGTCTCGGCACTTTGCAGGAGGATGGCTCCGAGTTGCTCGAGCGGCGAGACGATACGAATCCCGAGGCGGCGCGCCTCCGGCACCGCCATCGCAGTCAGGTTCGTGCCGCGTGGATACCCGGCCGCCTCCAGCGTCGGGGAGCCGAAGAAGTACCTCCCGTCGTTATCGACGCCTCCCAGCCTCACCTGGCCCACGTGCTCCTGGTACAAGTGTTCGAGCCACGAGCGCAGGTTGTCCACTTGCTCGGCCGTCGTCAGCCGCGTCCGTGCGGCGATGGCGGTCGCTCCCTCCACTGCCCGCGCTCCCAGCAATCCGGAGACGTGGAGCTGATCCTCGTCGAAAGCGCCCGCGAGCAGTATCCCGAGCGGGTTGCGGTCATCGGCTCCCGTGATCGTCAGCGCTCCGCGAAGCTGGTGGAAGTAGGGGCCACCGGGGTTCTCGACGCGCACGTCGAAAGTGCCAGGCCGCCTTCCGGCCGGCAACTCGGCCGCCAGCTCCGTCGCGCTGCGAGAGGTGACGGCGAGCTCCTGGCCGGCTACGAAGAGGTGAGCCCCGTCGAGCGCGCCGGCGACCTGCACGATGAGCGTGGTCGTGGTGCGGTTGGAAGCCACGGTGGGCTCGACGCGCACGATGCTGGGACGCCGTCCGTCTACGAGAGCTGCCTCGCGAAGTCCGAGATCGACGAGCACTCGCGCCGGCGCCGTTATCACCACCGTCTCCATCGTGGTGAACCTCAGATTGGAGGAGGAGATCCTCAGGGAGAACGGCTCTGCCGGAATCGAGGGGAGGAAGAACCCTCCGCTGACGCCGAGGGCCGTCGCATGGCCGCTGGCTTCCCCCGCCGCATCGAGATAGATCACAGGTGTCAGAGCCGGAGTCGTACGGATTGTCGCGCCGATCGCCGGGGCGAAGAACGGCGTGAACAACCTGCCCGTGGCCGCCGCGTTCTCCAGCGCCAGCTGCGCCGTGGGGCGCAGCGAGAACGTCAATCCTTGCACGTCATCGACCGGCGGCAACACCAGGAACCGGGTGGGCACGAAGCCAGGGGCCGTCACATCGACGAAAGACGCCGTCGTGGATGGCACAGCTGGGAGGCTGAACCGGCCGGAACCGTCGGTCGTCGTGACGTCTCGTGGAAAGGCGCTCGAGACGACGGCGGCGCCCGCGATGAGACGACCCGTCGCCGCGTCGTCGACGGTGCCGAACCCCTGCGCCGTCTGGGCGCGCGCGGCCGTGGCCACGGCCATGGCCAGCGCCGCGCAGCAAAGGAAGGCCGTCGCGGACCTGGCGTGGTGTGCAGGGCGTGGAGGCATCGGTGTTCTCCCGAAACCCGGCTGGAGCGGCCGTCGGATGGCCAGCCCCCCCCCAGCCTACCACCGCGCCCCCGGCGCAGCTTCCACGTTACTGCTCGTCGGATTCTAGGCTACGATAGTGGTCTCCCTCCATCTTCGGAGGGGAAGGCGCTCACGGGCGCGCGCCTGCCGGAGCCTGTCTCTCGCACGGGAGGCTCTTCAGGCGGGCTATCACCTGCACATCTATCCGCAGGGCACCGTCGCCGCGGACACGGCTCCAGGCCGGATCGGGGCCGTGCAGATCGCCTGGGCACTCGGCCTTCCGCTGGTGGTAGCGGCCGAGAGCAGGCGCGCTCCGCGGGTTCCGATCGAGAGCTACCGGGCAACGCCGCTCGGCCCAACGATCACGCCGCCGCCTTTCATCACGAAGAGAGGCTTCTCCAGCCTCTTCACGTCCTCGAGCGGATTGCCACCCACAGCGATCATGTCCGCGAAGGCTCCTGGAGTCAATCGCCCCACCCGGTCCTCCCATCCGAGGAGGCGGGCGGCATTCGTCGTCGCCGTCCGGATCGCCTCCAGCGGAGTAAGACCGCAGGCGACGTACTCGGCGAACTGCTTCGCGTTCGTGCCGTGCGGGATGACGGCGGCGTCGGTCCCAAAGGCGAGGGGCACTCCTAGCCGATGGGCCTTACGGGTCACTTCCCGCAGGGCGCCGCCAAGCCCCTCGCCGCTGGCCAGCATCTCGGGCGTGTGGCCCGGAGAGGCGGCCGCGTCCGCCTCGCCTTCGGGGACGTTCGGCGCCAGGAAGATGCCCTTGGCCTTCATCATCCGGAGACCCTCGTCGTCAAGCAAGCTGCCGTGCTCGATGGAGGCGACGCCGGCCCGGATGGCCGCCTTCGCGCCCTCGGCTCCGTGCGCGTGGCAGGCGACCTTCAGGCCCGCCCGCGCCGCCTCGTCGACCGCGGCGCCCAGCTCCTCGTCGGTGAATTCGCGAGCCCCAGGGACGCTCCCCGGCGTCAGAATCGCGCCGCTGGAGAGCACCTTGATGACGCCCACGCCGCCGCGGGCCAGCGCCCGGACGCGCTGGCGCACCTGGTCGGGACCGTCGGCGACGCCGAACCGCAGCTCCAGCGGCAGCGTCACGTCGGGCGCCAGTCCCGTCAGCGCCCCCGCTCCGCCCGTCATCGTGACATAGGCTCCGGCTGGCTGCATCCGGGGCCCCGCCACCCACCCCCGATCGATCGCATCGCGCAGCGCCACGTCGACCAAGGCCCGGTAGGTCCCGAGGTCGCGCACGGTCGTGAACCCGGCCCGCAGCGTCGCCAGCGCGTTCGGGATCGCCCGGTAGGCCATCTGGGCGCCGCTTCGAGTCAGCGGCGCCGCCGGCGAGTACTCCATCGCGTCGTCGATGAGGTGGGTGTGGACATCGATGAGACCGGGCAGCAGTGTCGCGTCTCCCAGGTCGAGGATCGTCACGCCGCGCCTCGGGCTCCCCGATGTCGCGGGCGCCACGGCCACGATCCGCTCTCCCGCCACGCGGACCTCATGACCGGTCAGTATCGCGCCCTTCTCCACGTCGAGAATTCGCGCCGCGCGCACGACGGCCGTCACCTCGGCCGCGACCGCGTGACGGGTACAGATGCAAGTCAGCAGGCCGAGCAGAACGAGAAGCAGTTGATGCATGGCGGGCGGATTCTATCAGGCTCTCGAGAGTCCCGGAGGCTGGCCGCCCGACCGAGCAGCCGGCAGGCACCGGATGCACCTCACGCTGCTTCGTTGTCTCCTGCACAGGGGCGCGCATTGACGGACGAACGTCCCCATGAGACGAGTTGAAGCGTCGGGCCTTCGTCTATCCGGCTCCATCCAGCCTCTGTTGAAACGCCCGCGATGTCGAGTGCCTTGCCGCTACGTGCCGGTAGTGCGCTCGGCTGGGCGCCACTCCATGCGCGTGTAGATTCCCTGGCTTTCAATGGCCCGAAAGCCCAGTCTCTCATAGAGCCTGGCCGCCGAGTTGGATTGCTCCACGTGGATGGAGACGGTCGCGTTGGCGGCGCGAGCTTGGTCCATCACATCGAGAAGAAAATAGGTGCCGATTCCACGATTTCTCGCCTGCGGCAACAGGGAGATATCGACCACTCGAAAGTCATCGGGCCCCCGATGCACATAGAGGCGTCCCACGGGCCGCTCCCCTTCAAGGATGAGGTCGAGAGACGCGCCCGGGTATCCCTGGCTGTACGCGCGGTGCTGGCACTCGAACTGCTGACTCAAGAACGCGGCCTTCTGCTGTTCCAACCACGGAACCCTCGCCAGTTCCTCGGCCCGCGTGCTGGCATACAGTTCCCGCAAGAAGACCATGTCAGCCTCGGATATTGCCCTCAGCCGCAGAGGGCCGTGCCTGGTCGATGTCGACGGCCCAGTCAAAAGGACCTCGAGGCGGGTCGCGCTCTCGATTCTACTCCGATTCGATCATGAGCGCGTCGGGAAGATTCCCTGAACCGCAATGCAGAACCAGAACGCGAGGTATGGTTGGCGATTTTCGTGGGGGAGCCCTGAGCCAGCGGGCCCGATGGCCATTGGTGACATGACTACCGAGTTGCCTGCCGGTGTGTACGGGAACGTCTTGGTCTCGGCCGAGAGGTAGTTGTTGGAAGGGTCAGAGAGCTCGCCGTCGGTGAAGGCCACGGAAAGCGTGTGGGTGTGCGACGGAATCTCCGTCGAAAGGAGGGTGACGTTGGCCTCCCCACCCGTTTCACCGAGTTGCCGGGGGGTGAGGCCGGGGCCCTGCCCCATCCCAACCGGAACGGAATCCTGGAGATTCGGCAAGGCGAAGGTAGTCTTGCCATCGCCGCCATAGGTAGTCCCCAGGATTGAGAACAGCGCCGTGTTCATGCGGACTTGAACCATCTGTCCGTTGCAGGGAGCCCATCCGTTCGGCGCGAAATTGTACGGGAAAATCCGGACTTCACCGAGGAAAGGGTCGGCCACCTTGGCTCACATTCTCCTTCCGCGCTCACTGCTGCGCCGGGAAAAAGCCTTGCATGCAGATGATGAAGTTGATGCCCAGGAAAGGCATCATGTTGTCGTGCGGCTGCTGGCCACCAGTAACGGCCACCGAGTTGGCACTGAGCGCAAAGAGGTCGCTTGCGCTGCTCTCGTACATCTCTGTCGCTGCGGCCAGAACGGCATTCGACGGCGAATTGCTGGCCGGGGCTTGGTTGGAGGCTAGCAGCGAGTGATTGTGGCTTGGCATCTGGGGCGCCGTCAGCGTTACGTCTTCCGAGCCTAAGGTCTGTCCCAGGGCACGCGTGGTCAACCCTGGCCCCGAACCGTTGTGAATGGGCACCCGGCCGCGCAGGTCCGGGAGCGCAAACGTCGTTTGGCCGTCGCCTCCATATGTCGTTCCAATCAGAGCGAAAAGAGCATCGTACTCCTGAATCGGAACAAGGCTCCCATCGCAGAAATGCCAACCCTCCGGGGCAAAGTTGCCCGCGAACATGCGAATCAAGGGCGTGGAGCCCGTCGGCGGACTGTCGACCGTCGTTCTCGACGCTCCAGCACGCGGACCCCGATTGGCGGTCCAGCAACAGTCGAACGGCATCGTCTCGCGTGGCATACAAGGTCTCCCGGAGGCTCACGACGTAGGGCATGACAGCGTCGCCCTCTGCCGGGGGCAACGCAGCTCGATAGTCCCTGCCTCGAGGGACGGCGATATCGAGTCGGAAGCGGGCGCGGCCGTACTCGTCGTGCTCGTCGAAATAGAGCAGCCGTGTCAGTGGCAGGTCCCCCCGCTCCCAGCAAGTAACTCGCTCCGCCTTTTGCAGAACCAGGACGCCGCGCTCTCTCGTCGAGCGGACCTCGTACGCCAGTTCTCGCACGGAGTGCGGCCGGGATGCGTGAGCGGAACCGTCGCGCAGATAAGTCTCCGATCGCAGAAGATGCCCTCGCAGTGCCTCTCCGGCCCGGCGGGCCAGGTCGCCAGCGCCGCTCGATCCGCGGTCGCACGCCACGTAAGGCGCGTCCCCACTCCAATACTCCTCGGAAAAGTCGGATTCGATCCAGTCGCCGTTCGTGCTCACGGACCCGGCCTGGAACCAGCATCGCTCCTCCAGGAACGGGATGGAGCACTCCTGGGGAACGGTGCCCTGCTGATCCGACTCCCGGGCAGATCGAGGAGGCAGAATGCTGGACGGGTCCTGTCGAGCTGCCCCTTGATCCCAGTGAAAGCTGTCAACCCGTCCGAACCCCAAGAACTCGCCGCCCGGTTCGTCCCAGTAGCCATGATGATAGTCGAACCGAGTGGTCTGTCCGGTGCTCGAAAGCGAGTCGTTGCGCTCCAGCGAGCAGACCACGGGGACAGGGACCGATGCGGAGATTGGTCTGCGGGCTCCAGGCACTCCCTCCCCGCCACTTCCCGGTGGATGCGCGGCCGAGTACGCGATCTCCGTCGTACCGCCGAGACCGTTGTCGATCCCAATGAGCAATCCCGGAACCACGCCGGAGTTGAGGTCGAGGAAGTAGTGTCGAGGAGTCGCTTCATCTCGCGAGTGTGAGGTGTAGAGCACGCCGCTCATGCCGCAACCTCGCAGATCGCAAACCCGGACGTCGTCCGCGCCGTGAACCTCGGGAGTTCCTCGAATCTCGAAAGCCCGGCTCCAGCTCATGCCCCCCTGGTTGAGCCAGATCATCACCCGGCCAGCATCGACATAGAGCAAGTCGGCCTTGCCGTCTCCGTCGAGATCGGTCAAGAACAGTCGTCCCGGATCGTATCGCGGGGGCAGTACGGGCGCTGCCCGCATGTCCACTCGGCCACCCTGGCGGTCCGGCCCGGGGTTTGACCAGTAGCGTACGATGCCCGAGTCGACGAAGACGATTTCGAGCGAGCCGCCGCCCGTCATGTCCGCCACGTGCACCCGTTCGTCGTCCATTGAAGGGCGTTCCGGTTCACCGTCGAGATGGATCTCCGGGAGAACCGCGACGGGCTCCTCACCAAGGGGGACGTTCCATTCGAAAGGCTCGTCTGGCTCGGACGGTGGCAGGTCTTCGTTTGAGACGCGGCACAGGCGGCTGCTCTCGGCGACAAACTCGGAGTACAGGAAGCGCACCGCCGGAAAGGTCTCGCGGCGGTCTCCCTGATACCCGGTCAGCTTCAGGGATTCGAGGAGCCAGTGGCCCGAAGTCGAGAGGCGGTATCCGAGGTCGTACTGGCGAATTCGCTCGGCGCAGCTCCCGAGCGGATTGAGCCAGACTTCGATTCGTGAGCAGCATCGCGTCGTACAGCGCTCGAACGCGTGGCCACGGCACGAGCATTCGATCGGGCCGATGGAACCATCGATGTCGCCAAGATGGTCGTAGGCAAAACCGACCGAGTACAGAAAGCTGGGGGCGCTCGCGGAGCCATGGTTGACGTATCGCACCCGGGAGAGCAGGGGCGGTCCAGTCCAACGCTTGCCAGACGGGACAGGGCGGCCCTGCTGTTCGTACTCGTAGAGGACGAGGTTGCCAAAGGGATCGACCGTGGCGGCCAGCAGCCAGGAGACGATTCGCCCCGATTCGGCTGGCTCCCGGACAATCGCGCCAGCGCTACCCACGGCTCCGGCATCCGCGGGGTCGGGTAACCCGAAGAAGCTCCCGGTGCCGTCGGGATGCCACACCTTCCAATAGTCGTGGGTCCCGCGACAGACGTGCTCGATACGTTCGAAGTCCCGCTCTGGCCGCGGACGATACCGTCCGGGGCAGTCGGGCTCGCGATCCAAATCGCCCACGGACGAATACGTGAAGCTCTCTTCAGTCGGCTCGGTTTCCAGAACGGGGCTCGGGGTACGGCTGATCTCAGGCAGGGCCAGACTCCATCCGCGGCCGAAGGGTCCATCGCCAGCCCAGGAGTGATAGCAAAGATCGAGGTCCGGTTGAAGACCGGCCCGTCCGCCCGGCAGAGCGATGGGAAGACGGACCATCGCCGCACCGGTGGAAATGTCCGTCGAAACCGAGAGGCCGAGGCCCGGCAAATGCCCCAATTCGGCAGCGGTCATGTGTGGCTAATGAAGCAGTATCTGGAAGTTTGGGTCACAGGCCCCGGTGCTGATTCGCCTCCTGCTGGAGCTCTTCGCTGTCGTGCGCGCCCGACGGAGTGAAAGGGTGGTGGTGCCTCTTCAACTCGCCGGAGGGTCGTCAGGCCGTGACAGACCTCGAGTGCCCTTCGAAGATGAGGTGAATCTCCTCCACGCTCCCGATATCCACGCCTTCGTTCATCTTCGTTCCCTTGCTCGAGCGTGGCAGCGACAACGACCACGCGCTCAGGGGGCTGATCGGAATGTGCTCCTTGCTCGAGAGATTTCCGCCGATAGTTCGAGAGAGTCGCTCAACTTCCCCGGGACCGCCGCGGGCGCCGTCGCGCCGGGGATAGTACCAGGTGTCGCGGCTGGAACGGCGAGGGCCGACGAACTTTCGATCCGTCTGCTCGAGTGCCACCGCGTACTTGTAGGTCCCCCGAGTGGGAAGATGCACGAACTCCCATTGTGCGTCCGCGGCATCCTCGAAAGTGGAGTGACCGAGCTGGCAGAAATCGACCTGGACCGTTCCATCCTTCGACCGCGCATTGGGCAGATGGACATGGCAGATGTCGGCCAGCACGTGACAACTGCCGGCTAACAGTTGGCGAATCGCTTCCGACTCTGGCGAGAGCACAAAGACCGCTAGCCGGCCAGCCGCGAGCTCCTCGAACTGCTTCGGGTACTCGGCGCGCCGCAGGACGACGTCGAGCGAACGGACCTCCTGCCAGGTGCGCTCAGTCGCGTTGGCCTGGTCACGGAGATCCTTCAGCATTCCCGTGTGCTTGATGCTCAACTCGGAGACATGTGCGTCATGCAACTTGCCGAGAGGCTTGTCCATCAATGACCAGTAACGGAGCGACTGGGCCTCCTGGTACAGGAAGTCGACCAGGTCCGTCTTGGCATTCAAGTAGAGCTCCTGCACGAGCGTCCGTATGGGCGTGACACTCGGATCCAGCTTCGCGTCGCGGCCTGCCTCGAGCTGGCCCGTTTCGGCATCCAGCCGCTCGATCTCCGCGGTCAGCCGGGCCTCCTCGACGTGCAGCGCGTGGTAAGCGTCGATCTTGACTTGGTAAGACTCGAGCAGATCGACGTACTCGTTGAACACCGTGCGGTAGACCTGAGCGTCCTTCGGTACTCGGGCCTGCACGTCTTTGATGAGCTCGTCGAACTTTGCTCGCGTCATGCTGACCATGCCTGTCTTGTAACCGAAAACCGCGTGGGCCTTGTTGATCTGCCGAGTGAGATCGACCACGGAAGCCCCGGCAGCGTAGACGGCTTTGCCGTGCTCGACGACCGACTTGCAGGCTGTGATGGCCTTGTCGAGCTCAAGCTTCTTGGCTTCCCTGGCCTGTTTCGCCTGCTTCTGTCGCTTGGCCTCGCGCTGTTCCTCCTTCTCCGTCTCGGCAGGCGAGAGCGGCTCAAACTCTCCGGAGCTGCCCGACTGCGGCGGCGCCTTGGACTTGGCAGGCGGGTCGCTCGGGATCAGCTCGCCGGTTCTCGCCAACGCCGAAATGGCGGAAGAGAGTGCTCCTCCCGCTTTCAGCGCGCCCAACGCGGTGCCACCGCTCGTGACCAGCACGACACCGCTCGACAGGAAGCTCCACATTTCCTTGAGGGAGTCGAGGCTGAGCGCCTGGCGCAGCGTCTCCACGAAGGCCTTGGCGGTCTTCTCCAATTCGGCTTCCTTTGCCCGCAGATGCAGACTCACCACTTCCATATCCCTGTGGGCCGGCCCCTGTTCCGCGATAGTTGCCTGGCGCTGTCGGCGGAGTGTCTCGAGGCGTGCGCGGCTCGCCTCGACCGCCTGCTCCAGAATCTCCCCGGCCTCCTTCGTCTTCTTCTCGATGTCGACGCACCGCAGGTAAGTCTCCTCGGCTTGCCCGGCAGCAAGCAGCAACGCTTCGCCTTCCGCCTTGTACTGGTCTATGGGGTAAAGCGGGACCCAGTTCCACGGGCGTCCGAAGTAGTCGAGACCCTGGCTGAGCTGGGCCACCAGGGCCGCGGCCGTCGCATGCAGCGACAGCCAGCCGGGCGCGTCTGCATCGAGAGCTTCTCGCAGCCTGTCGTACTCCAGGAACTTCTCGGTTTGCAGGAAGTACTCCTCGGAGAGTTGGGGGTAGCCGTTGCGGAACTGCTCCCAGTTGTCTCCGCAGGCGATCGAGAACTCCGTCCATCCCTGGTCCTGCGGGATCCAGCTCCGAGTCGCTTCCAGGCTGCGACGGTCCGGCGTGGTCCGGAGCAGCCATGCCAGCAGCGCCGCGGCTTGCTCCAGGTCGTCGGGACTCCCCGCCAGGTAATGTAGCTTCGCCTTGTGGAGCGTCAGCATCCGCTGCTCGAACGATCCGAGGAACATCGAGTTGACGAATGGAATGCGGCGCTGCGGAAGCAAGGCCGGCACACCGGGCGCTGGCCTGCGGCTGCCCGGAAGAGCTGGCAGCTTCCGGGCGGGAACAGTCCACAGGCCGACACCGCCGGCAAAGTTGTCGTACGTCACTCTTTCAGCCTTGCCGTTGCCTGTGATGCCCAACCGGCCCGCCACGCCCGGAGTCGGTGTTGGCGCCATCGCGCCGTTGGCGCCAGCCACTCCTTCGAGTCCGTCTGGCTCTCGCCGGTTCGTGAGGCGAAACTGGCTCCAACTCGCCATGTGACCCGTTACGTTCTCTGTCGCCCCAATGTGTCCGCCTTTCCCGGCTTTGCTCCCGGACCCACCCGAGCCAGGCTGCGCTGCGGGGGCAGCCGCACCCGCGGCCGCTCGCATCACTACCTGGTTCTCATTCGAAGACTCGACAAAGGCAACGACGATGTTGCCTCCGGAGCCGCCGCTTCCCGACCTGCCCGCATTGCCACCGGCACCTCCCCGGCCGCCGCTCTTGCCTGCCTCGGCGGGGGACTCCTGACCCTCTCCCCAGAATCGGATCTCCTTCTGAGCGTCCTGCCCATCGGCACCATCGCTGCCGGGGGCGCCGTCACCTCCATTCTGCCCACGACCGCCGTGGCCGCCGTTCGCTACCAGGTTTAATGTACCGCCCAGGTCGAAGCGCTCTGCCAGCATCGTAATGTTGCCCCCGGCCATCCCCGTGCTGCCGTTGACGCCGTGCGCTCCGGGGTCGCCATCTTTCCCACGTTCCTTGGGCCTGCCGGGCGACTCGGCCTTGCTATCAGCAGCATGGTCTTGAGCCGGCGCGACACCGGACGTATCGATGGTCACCTCGCCATCCGACCGTAGGATCCGGGCACGGATTGAGACGTGCTTCCCCGGGATCACCATCCGACCTGTGAGCGTCACGCGATCCGCATGCACGACCAGGTGAGAAGAGGCAGGCACGTATCGGTCCGGGCCCAAGGTCAGATCCGTAGCCAGGATCGTGACAACGCCGTCGCGCTCGGTGCGCTGGATCGAAAAGTAGTCGTCGGCTTGGGCAAGCTGTTTGCGCGTGCTCCCGTCGGACGCATCTGTGTTGTTCCGAACTCGCGTCGTGGCCATGTTCATCCCTGGGTTCGAGCCGGACCGTTCATCCGTACGCCATCTGACCGGCGAGGCAGAAGTAAACAACAGGTAACCTCCGTACCGCAAGTAGCTCGAAAGCGGGAGGAGACCTGGAGTTATGCTCAGCGGCTGTCGTCCGGACTTGACATCCCATCACGCGACTGGGTAGGCTTCTGACGAGGAGTCGGATCGATTCAGTCCCTTCGCACGAGGGCGTGCGAGTTCGTCGAACGGGGAGAATAGGAGAACTCACATGGACAGCGACGACGCCGGCAACACCCGGAACTCCGGGCCAACTCGGACGAGCGAAAGGGCTAGTCCCGACCAGCGGAAGCCCTGGACTCGCCCTCGCCTCGAGAAGATTGTCATCGATCGGACGAGCGCCGCCAAGGGTTCGTACACTCTCGACGGTGGCACGACAAGGAACAATTCCTGACATCGAGATGGCGGAACCAAGCGAGAGAGGGGGGGCACGGCGGTGTTCAGAGTGAAATAGGAGGGGGAGGGCCCTTCTCGCCTACGGAATGGAAGGCGTTGACGAAGAGGCCCACTGCAAGGCCTCGGAGCAGCACCATGATGGCGGCCCCGACGGTATCCGTGCGGCCCACGTCCTGAACGGCGCACCAGACCTTCCGCATGAAGCGAACATCCAGCAGAGCGCCTGCAGGCCCTCCCTCAAGCTCTCGTAGCGCAGTTTCGGTCTCGACCGCGTCGGCCCGAAGGCGCTGCACGATGTCGCCGGATTGGTACCCCTGACGGATCTTGAGCCGAACTCGATCGGGCAGCAAGTCCCTTGTGAGTTCCCTGATGAGCCAGCGATCCTGCCCTGTCGAAGGCTCGGTGAACAACTCATCCGGCACGCCGAACGCGAAACTGAGCATACGGACGTCTGCCGTTGGATCTCGCACATCCAGCCCGTAGGGAGCGCCGAGCTCCGCGAGTTGACTGGCCGCAAACGATTTCCCGGGCCGCACGATCCAGTAC
>JACPRK010000148.1 GCA_016190005.1 Candidatus Wallbacteria bacterium
AAGCGAAACCGGGAAGCGGACGGAACCCAAACCGGGAAAGGGATAGAGGTAGCAGAGAACAGGAATTCGGGAATCGAACGGACAGGTTCAGTTTTCCGTTGCCTGTTCCCGGTCCCCGGTTCCCTGTTCCCTGTTTGTTTTCCCCGACGCTCTCCTAGCGTTGGGCGCCGGGTCTAGCGGCCCCCCATGAACCGGGAGAGGAGCCGCGAGATGATCCCCTCCCGATCCTTGGCCTCCTGCAGCGCCTGGATGCTGTTCTGCAACTGTCGTACGTCCATCAGCGCCGAGTCGTGACCAGGCGGCAGGGTTCCGTCCGGGTACTGCGGCCTCTCCGGATTGGTGAGGGCTGCGTCGAGCGTCTCGGCCACCAGCTTGAGCACTCGCTTCTGCGCCAGCGGCGGTTTCTCGCAGAACTCCCGGAACGCCAGCTTCAGCGTGGAGACGTTGAGCGAAGTCTCTTGTTGAATGAGCGCCGAGGCGAGGTGGTACCCGACGCCGCGGCCCCGATCCGTGCGACCGGTCAACATCCCGCGACCGGTCTCGTAATCGATCACCAGGTCCGGGTCGAGAAGCAGCTGATAGCGGACGACCTTACCCGAGCTGTCCTGCCAGAGGGCAAGATCGCAACTGTCGCCCTGGAACCATCGCTTTCGAAGCCCCGGGTAGTCCTGCCGGATGTGTTTCTGGCTGATCTCGTCTGGCATTCGAGGTCCCCCCTTGCAGAGAGTGCCAGAGAGAGGCGGCCGGCGCAAGGCCCAACGTTCCCCGCCCACAGGGCACGCCTCTGGCCGTTTTGGCGGCTTTCCCAACCAGAATGCTTGATTCCGCCCGGCTTTTGAGGCATAATGCCGGCGACTCGCAGTACCCAAACTGATAATCGAAATGCAAGGAGGCCGAATCATGGCCAAGATCAGCAAGTCCAAGACGACCACTCCCGCCAAGGGCAACGGCGGAAAGGTCACGCAACCGAAGGCGGTTGCGGCCCCGAAGGCGGTTGCAGCCCCGAAGGCAATTGCAGCCCCGAAGGCAATTGCAGCCCCGAAGAAGGATGCCCCCAAGGCAATTGCCAAGGCCGCGCCGGCCGTCGCCGCCGCGCCGGTTGAGACGCGTGAGACTCGCGACGCCATTGCGCGCCGCGCCTTCGAGTACTTCCAGGCCCGCGGCTGCCAGCCCGGACACGAGCTGGAAGACTGGCTCATGGCCGAGCGAGAAGTCCTCGCCAAGCAGCCCAGGCAGTAACCCGTCCAGTAACTCTCCGGAAGCCGGCTCCGACTGCAGGAGCCGGCTTTTTCGTCTCTGCTTTCAGAAACCGCTGTCGGAGCGTGCCAACAACCTGCCGATTCCCTCCCGGAACGCTGCCGGATTCGTCAGAAGGCTGGCCACCACGTATCCCTCGTTCGCGAAGTCGAAGAAGTAGCCCGGATGGACCAGGACCCCGTCCTCGCGCACCAGCCCGAGCACGCGCTCCTCGTCGCCGCAAGTCCTGGGCAGCCGCAAGACACAGCTCCAGCCGCCCTCGACCGGCAGCGCCTCGCAGGCAGGGTGACCTCGCATCAGCCCAGGCAGGGCTCGCAGATTGGCGCGACAGCGCTCCGTGATCCGCCCGCGGATCTCCTCGCCGGCTTCCAGGAGCGCGGCGGCGGCTTCCTGCACCGGCGTGCCAACGGAGAGAAACGTGTCCGCGACCAGCTCCAGCCGACTCAACGCCGCTTCCACCAGCGGCGCGGGGCCCCGGGCGATAAGCCACCCCAGCTTCATCTGCGGCAGTCCGGCAGCCTTTGAGAGCCCCCCCAGGCAGAAGGTCAGCGCGGGCAAGTCGCCGCAGAGCTCGGGAAGCTGGTCGCGCGCGCCCGACCAGTCGTAGCAGGCGAAGACCTCGTCGGCCACGATCGCCAGTCCGTGGCGCGCGGCAAGCAACTGCAGCCCCTGAAGCTCTTCAGGCCTCAGGAAGGAGCCCGTCGGGTTGTTGGGATTGACCACGATCACGGCCCGCGACCGGGCGTCGACCGCCGAAGCGAGGGCCTCCAGGTCGAGCCGCCAGGAGCCGTGATAGACCAGCGGATAGGGCACGGCCTCGACACACTCGAGCGCCGCCAGGTGCTCGAAGAGCGGGTAGCTCGGTACCGGGACCAGCACCGTGTCGCCCGGGTCGCACAGAAGCTTGAACAAGAACGCATACGACTCGGAGGTGCTAGCCGTGAGCAGGATGCGGTTCGGGCCCACGTCCACGCCTCGGCGGGCGTAGTCGGCGCTAACGGCCTCGCGCGCCCGGGAAAGCCCTCTGGCGTCGGGCCGGTAGACGGCCCCGGCCGTCAGTGCCAGCGCAGCCGCAATCCGATCGGTCGGGTACTCGATACCCGCCGCCGTTGGGTTGGAGACGGTCAGGTCCAGCAGCGGGGCGCCCAAAGAGCGGCGGCGACCGACTTCGAGCGCCAGCTCGTTCGGCTCCAGACTGCGTCCCGTGCGCGTCGAAAATCTCGCCATTGCCGCGGAGTATAGCCCCAGCAAGTGCGTCCAAACTCGGCTATACTGTCGCGCGCCGCCCGAGCGGCGCAAAGGAGACACCGGCGTGAAAAAACTACTCTGGGTCGATCTCGAGATGTCGGGGCTCGACGACGCGAAAGACGTCATCCTCGAGGCGGCCGTCGTCGTCACCGACGTGCAGCTCACAGTCCTCGAGCGACTCCAGCGAGTCGTCTTTCAATCCGACGAGACGCTGGCCGCGATGCATCCCTGGTGTATCGAGCACCATGGCGAGAGCGGCCTGACGGAGGCCTGTCGCAAGGGCGAGCCCCTGGAGAAAGTCGAGGCCGATCTCCTCGCTCTGGTGGCGCGCCACTGGCCGGAAAACGAGCTGGCAGTCCTCGCCGGCAACTCCGTCGGAACTGACCGTCGTTTCCTGGTGCGCTGGATGCCCAGGCTCGGCGCCCGCCTGCACTACCGCGTGCTCGACGTCTCCAGTTTCAAGATCGTCTTCAAGGAGCGCTACGGCATCCTCTTCGACAAAGCCGAATCCCACCGTGCCGTCGCCGACATCGACGAGTCGATCGCCGAGCTGGGCCACTACCTGAAGCACATCCGCGTCGAGCCCTAGATAACGGAAAAAACCAGGGACACACGACTCATTTCCGTGCGGAAATGAGTCGTGTGTCCCCGGTTTTTTCTGGTGGCCGGAGTATAGTGATAGACGGATGGATAGCAGGCTGCGGGAAGTTTCGTGCCTCGTCTGCGGGATGTCGCTGCGGGAGGGGCGGCTGGTCCACTGCAAGGCGTGCGAGACAGCGCACCACCAGGACTGCTGGGAGTACAACGGCGGCTGCGCGACGTACGGGTGCTTCGGAGGGAGCACCGGTGACGCACGTGAGCCAGCGGCGGCCAAGGCGGCACCTCCACGCGCCGGATTCGACGCCTGGCGAACGGTCGTGATTCCGGTCGTGGCGGTTGTGGCGCTCAACGTAGCGTCGAAGGAGAAGGCTCCGCCGCCCCCAGAGCCCCCCCCGCCGCAGACCGTCGCCGTGCCACAGCCGATGCCGCAGGCGTCCCGCTGGAGAACGCCGGCACTCGACTCGATCCGCGACAAGGTCCTGACGCCGGCCTGGCGAACCGCCATCGACGGGACACCCCAGCCTGACGCGGTCGCCTGCCCGGTTCAAGACTCGAGGCCCGTCGTGGTCGCCTCGCGCTCGCAGCTCGAGGAGATCCTGTCGGGATTCGACGCGAGCTCGGGGAAGAAGCTCTGGACGACGCGCTACCCGGCCACCGGCGGCCCAGGCACCCTGGCGGCCGCGGCTATCGGCGATCGCGTTGCAGTTCTTCGGGCTCACTTTGGCCTCCAGGTACTGGAGCGGAGCTCGGGGCGGGAGCTCTCGGGCTTCTCGGGCGGCAGCCCAACCGCGGGCAATACCGAGGTTCTTGGCGTAGACCACGCCGAGGTGAGCCTGGGCGGCCGCGGCTACGCGGTGCAGATCGGCGAAGCCGGTGCGTTCACGTCCGGTGTGGCCGGCCTGGTGATGGAGTCGGGAAACTTCCCGGGCGCCAGCAACGTGCTGGGCGCCGGCCGTGGCGTAGCCGTCGTCCAGAACCGAAAGCTGGGCGTGGAGCTCTGGAAGCTGGGCGCCGACCGACCGCTCTGGACCACACCTCACAACAGGCCCGCGACGACGGCCCTGGTTCGTATGAACTACATCTTTGTCGGCGGCGAGAGCCTCTGGGCCTTCGACCGCGCCTCGGGCAAGCTCCTCGACACCGTCACGGTGTCGGCACCTATCCGGCGCATCGACGAGCGCAGCTGGCACCTGTACGTGATGGATTTCGCCGACCGCCTCAGCGTCTTCGACCTCGACAGCCGCCGGTTTCTCTACATGCTGTCCGATGTCGCGCGCTTCCAGTACCAGATGATGACGGAAGCGGTGGTGGGCGCAGGCGGAGTCGCCCGGATCGTCGATTTCCAGAGCGGAGAGCCCCTGGCGCGCGCCCGGCTCGAAGCCGGCGGCAGGGCCCGCGGGGTGCCGGGTACCGGTGGAGCTGCCTCTTTCGTCCAGAGCCCCGCGGGCTGGCTGCGCACGGCGGACGATCGGCTGGTGCTCGAAGTGCTGGGCGGACCGGGCGGCGCCTATGAGCTCTGCGCCTACGCACTCCGCCCCGAGTGAGCTGGCGCAGGCGCTGTTCAGAAGAGCAGGCTGGCCAGCGCGCAGATCCAGCGAACCGCTGCGAACTCGAAGGCGACCCGAGGCATCCGACCGGTGAGGGCCAGCGCCGCGGTGAGCGGCTTGCCGGGCAGCGGCATGATCAGGGCCGAACGGTTCTGAATCCGGAACAGAGGTATGCTGCCATGCCGCGGGCGGTAGAGCCGCGGCTCGTCGAGGTCCTCGACCACGACGCGTCCGGATTCGAAGGCGGCCTCGACGGCTCCTTCCAGCCGCATCCAGCTGGTCGGGTCGAGCTCCTCGCTGCCGGCCTTCATCTCGGGCAGACCGCCCCCGGCCCGGACGAGGCCGACAGACGCGGCCTGGAGCCTGCCGGCCAGCTCATTCGTCAATCGCTCCAGTGGGTCCAGCGACTCGGAGCGCGCTTCCGCCAACGTCCGGAGCAAGGCTCGCACGGCTTCGACGCGGTCCGTGGCCGCGCGCGGGCCACCCTCGACGGCCGTGAAGACCAGGGCAAGCGGGCCGGTTTCCAACAGGTCGCCCTCGGAGAGTTGCGCCTTGAGAATCGGCACGCCATTGACGCGAGTCCCCAGGCTGGAGCGCGCGTCGACGGCATCGCACCCGGCTGCGGTCGGCACCAGCAGCGCGTGACGCCTGCTGACCGACTCGCTCTGGACGCGGATGTCGCACTCGGGACCGCGGCCTATCCAGAGCGGCCGATCGACGGGCATCGACACCCCTTCGCCGTGCGCCGCCAGGCGCCTGGGTCGGGACTGGGCGCCTCCTGCAGGCAGCCCGTCGAGCGCGATCCAACCTCCGGCCGCCAGTTGCTGGGGCACCAGCAGGCAGTGCCCCGGGTCGGCCGCGCCCTCCCCGAAGAGCTCGCCCCGCACCCAGCGCGCCTTGGACGCGCCCGCCACCAGCGCCAGCGCGGGCAGCGCCGCTTCGAGCGCCTCGGAGCCCGTCGGCGCCGGCGCCGCCCCCAGGGCGACAGTCTGCAGATCCTCCACCGGCCGTGACACCGGAACGTAGCGCGGCTCGCCCCCCTCGGCCGTGACGGTAGGGTCGACCTCGTAGGTGAGCTCCATGTCTCCGATCGAAAGCCTGGCCCCGGGTGCGAGCGGCGCCTGTTCGACCAGCCGTCCGTCGACATAGGTGCCATTGCTGCTGCGCATATCGACCACCTGACACTCGGCCGGTGCGGTGCTAGTGACGACGGCGGCGTGGGTCCTCGAGACCGTGCCGTCGCCCGTCAGCCTCAGGTCGCTGGAGTCGTCGCGGCCGACGAGCACCACGCCCTGTTCGGGCAACGGCACGCGCACTGCCCCAGCGCGCAGCCAGGCCCGGGCACGGACGCCGGCAGGCTCCGGGCTCTGCGCCAGCCGCGCCGGGGGTTTCGCAAGCCCAGCCAACGGCTCGATGCGGGAGGCGATCTCGATGGCGACGGCAAGGGCGCCGGGCACGAACCCGGGCCGACCGCGCGTGCGGGTCAAGACCAGCGCTGCGCCCTTCGGCGCGAGCGCCACTGCCATCGCGCCTCCGACGATTGCCAGAGGCTCGCCTGGCCGGAAGGCGACCGATGCCAGCTCCGGGTCCGCGAGCAGGTCGGCCGCAATGGCCGGCTTGCCGGTGGCGATCGCCCGCTTCGTGAGGGCATCGAGGTGGCGCGACGGGATACCCGTCGATCGCATCCAACCCTGCGACTGGTGGCGGCTGATCTCGACCAAGGTCGCGACGACACTCGACGGCTCCTGGGTCGTCCAGACCAGCGAGCCCGAGTGGGCACCGGAGAGGGTGATCGCGGCCAGAAGACAGGCCTCGGCCCGCTCCTCGGCCGACTTGAGCCCCGTGAGGACGCAGCCGAGCGAGAAAGCCCCGGCCACCACGTCGTCGGGTGCGCCGAGCAGCGCCTGCAGGGGCATGGGCAAGAGCGCCGACGCCGCCGGATGGGCCAGCACATCGACATCCTGCTCCAAGATGGACAACCGCATCCCCGACTCTACGACCGCGTGCGCCACGGGCGAGCGGTTGATCTTCAAGGCCCCGGCGCCGGAGAGATCCAGCAGGTGCAGGTTTTCCCTGAACGTGGAGACCAGGATCAGCGGATCGCGGACGTCGGCTCGGCTCAAGTCGAGATGGCAGAAGTCAGGCCAGCCGAGCACGCCGTACGCCCCGAAGGAGACATCCTGCCGGAAAATGCGGAGGGTGTGCTCACGGTAGGGCAGCACGGCGGCCGCACTGGCGTTCTCCCAAAGCGCCACGTCGTCCAGCGCAGCCCCCAGGCTGCCGAGCTTATGGGCGAGCTCGCCGCCGTCAGGCTGCGGACGCTTGCCCCACTCGAGTCTGAGAACCTTGGAGTCGTCGCGGTAGAGCGTCAGCTCGACTCCGTCGTGCACCCGCTTGCGCGGAGCGGAGACTCTGCTGGCGCCCGTGACGGCCGAAACGACTCGAAGCAGCTGGCGGCTCCTTCCAGTCGCCGACTGCTCGCTCGCATAGGAGCGACCGGCGTCCAGGGCCCGGCGAAGCTGCCTGGCCTGGTCGGGACCGGCGTCGGTCAGGCCGCGCCCGGGCTGCGGGTCCAGCCTGACGCGCATCGCGATACCGCCCAGCGTGAGGTGATCCCCGTGACGCAGCGGGTGGCTCCCATGGGTCTGCCCGTTGACTTGCATGGGCGCGGGCGTCCCGATCGGGTAGAGGGTGTTGGTCTGGAACCAGCGGACGATTGCCGCGGCGTAGAGCGGCCCAGCTTCGATCCGGACGTGGCAATCGGGGGCTGAACCGATCAGACTCAGTCCGGGCCCCAGCGACCACGTCCGTCCGGGTGTCTCCAGCAGGAGGCGCACGACCCCTCCACACTACACGACCCGGCCGCGCGCGGGCGAGCGGCGCTTCACGATGCGATCGGCGCACCGGGCCGGCGGATCACTGTTCCAGGCGGGAGT
Source organism: Candidatus Wallbacteria bacterium (assembly GCA_016190005.1). Lineage (GTDB taxonomy): Bacteria > Muiribacteriota > UBA6191 > JACPRK01 > JACPRK01 > JACPRK01. The sequence continues at coordinate 7,589 of JACPRK010000148.1, forward strand.
ACTGCAGGGCGCGCCGGACAGCGGCGGGGATAACCGTCCGCTCTCCCAGCTCGCGCGCCCGCGGGCTCTCCGGCACGAGGATGGCGCCCCAGTTCCCCGGAACGCGCACCCGGACGTTGCCATCGGCCGCAGTGAGGAGCCGGTTTCCCAACAGCTCTCTCCACTGGCCGCCGGCGGGAACGGGCAGCGGCGCCTCCGAGGCGTCCGCCTTGTTGTTCAGGAGCACCAGCACGTGATCGTCGCCCAGGCTCCTGCGATAGCCGTACTGTCCGCGGTCGTTGTGACGCCAAACGGTAGTCATCGCCCCGCGCCTGAGCGGAGCCAGCTCGCGACGCAGATGGATGAGCGTGCGGAACAGCGCGCGCAGCTCGCCGTCCTGGGCGTCGTCCCAGGGCATTCGCTTGCGGGTCTCCTGATCGGAGGCCTCGTGGTTGATCTGTCCCGAACCGCCCCCGGCAGCGCCGCCAGACGCGACCGACCCGGTATGCGACGTGACCTCGTCGCCGTAGTAGACGATCGGC
>JACPRK010000145.1 GCA_016190005.1 Candidatus Wallbacteria bacterium
ATCTCCCATTTCCCTGGTTGAGCCTTCGCTGTGCTCGATTCTTCATTGCCGGTTCCCGGCTCCCTGTTCCCGGCTCCCTGTTCCCTGTTCGACTGGGACCAGACGCGCAGGCCGGATCGAATTCTCCGACGCGCTCCTAGAGGGGCTGGCCTGGCAGGGGCCGGTCCCGGGCCGGGACGCGGTGCCAGCTGGCACGGGGCTTGATTGGAAGCTAGATTCGTGCTATCTTTGCGCCGATTTTCGGGCTGCGGTGTGCGGCCCGAAGCTCTGGTGTAGCAAGGCTTCGGAGGCGACGTGGGTAAGGTCACAATCTTCGATCATCCCCTGATTCAGCACAAGCTGACCATTCTGCGGGACGAGAACACCGACGTGAAGGTGTTCCGTGAGGTTGTCGACGAGCTCTCGTCGTTGATGGCCTACGAGATCACGCGCGACGTGCAGGTGGCCGAGAAGCGGGTGCGGACGCCGCTGGGCCGCGAGGTCGTCGGGCACTACATCGACGGGCTGACGCTGGGCGTCGTGCCGATCCTGAGGGCCGGATTGGGAATGATCCACGGCATTCTCCAGATCGTGCCGATGGCGCCGGTCGGCCACATCGGCATCTACCGCGACCCCGATTCGCTGAAGCCGCACGACTATTACTGCAAGCTTCCCAAGGACAGCGACCAGCGCACTCTGATCGTGGTCGACCCGATGCTGGCGACCGGCGGGTCTGCCGTCGCGGCCATCGAATTCATCAAGCAGCGGGGAGCTCGCAGGGTCAAGTTCAACTGCATCCTGGCGGCGCCTGAGGGGCTGGAGGCGCTGGAGCGAGCCCACCCGGACGTGGACATCTACTGCGCGGCGGTCGACGAGAAGCTCAACGATCACGGGTACATCCTGCCGGGTCTGGGCGACGCCGGCGACAGGCTGTTCGGCACCAAGTAACCGTAAGCCCCTCTCGGCCCTGGGAGCGACGTCATGGGCCGGACAAAGGACACGCGATGACCATCAAGAACTTCCTTTTCACCTCGGAGTCGGTCACCGAAGGTCACCCCGACAAGATGGCCGATCAGATCTCGGACGCTGTGCTCGACGCGATCATGAAGTCCGATCCGTACGGGCGCGTGGCCTGCGAGACGTCGCTCACGACCGGAATGGCGCTGGTGTTCGGCGAGATCACGACCAGCACGTACGTCGACATCCCCAAGATCATCCGGGGCACCATCCGGGAGATCGGCTACACCAACAGCGCCTTCGGCTTCGACGCCGACACGGCCGCGGTGCTGGTCAGCCTGGACGAACAGTCGCCCGACATCGCCCAGGGAGTCAATCGCGCCGTCGAGGTGCGCGAGAAGTCCAACGGCGGCGAGGAGGCCGACCACATCGGGGCCGGCGACCAGGGCATGATGTTCGGTTATGCCTGCAACGAAACGCCCGAGCTGATGCCGCTGCCGATCACGCTGGCGCACGCGCTCACGAAGCGGTTGGCCACCCTGCGCAAGCGAGGCACCCTGCGCTATCTGCGCCCCGACGGCAAGAGCCAGGTCACGGTGGAGTACCGCAACGGCAAGCCGTTCCGCGTCGACACCGTCGTCATCAGCACGCAGCACGACCCCGACGTCGCCTACGAGGTCCTCAAGGAGGACGTCATCGACGAGGTCATCCGAAAGGTGATCCCCGCCCGGCTGCTCGACGAGAAGACTCACTTCTTCGTCAATCCCACCGGCCGCTTCGTGGTCGGCGGCCCCCAGGGCGACGCCGGTCTGACGGGCCGCAAGATCATCGTGGACACCTACGGCGGGATGGCCCGCCACGGCGGCGGCGCTTTCAGCGGCAAGGATTGCACGAAGGTGGACCGCTCGGCCGCCTATGCGGCTCGCCACGCGGCCAAAAACGTGGTCGCAGCGGGGCTCGCAGAGCGAGTCGAGATTCAGCTCGCCTACGCCATCGGCGTCGCCCACCCGGTCAGCGTCATGGTCGACACGTTCGGCACCGGCATCCTAGGCGACGAAAAGATCGCCAAGCTCGTCGGCGAGACCTTCGACTTCCGGCCCGCCTCGATCATCAGCCGTCTCGATCTGCGCCGGCCGATCTACCGGCAGACCGCGGCCTACGGCCACTTCGGCAGAAGCGACCTCGATCTGACCTGGGAGAAGCTGGACTTCGTCGCGGAGCTCAAGCGCGGCGCCAACCTGAAGGCCGACGAGGGGCTGGCGCTTCCGCCCGAGGCGCTCGAGTCCGCCGTCGAAGCCGAAGCCGAGCTGGAGTCGCAGCGCGGCTTGTGAGAAGGGCGTGCGCGCCGGGCTTCGCCTGTGGCGCGTGAGCCCCGACCGCCATGGTCAGCGTCAGCTCGCTCGCGAGCCGGGTCAAGCTTCGCCTGTTTCGGGAGCTGGCCCGGTTTTCCTGCGAGTTTGGCTACCTCCACAGACTGGAGTGGATCCGCTGTAATTACCCGGACGCATTTCGCCAGCGCCGGGAGCTGGCGATCGCCTTCGCGCGTTCGTCCGTGCGGCTCACGAACTTCTACTACAAGATCGACAACCTCGACGAGGCCGCAGCCTTCTGTAATGCCGTGGGCGGGATGCCCGCTCCCGAGGCGATGAGCTACTTCCACGAGCTGTTCAGCGACCGCGAGCTCAATGACGCTCTGGGTGCGAAGCTGGCGGCACTGCCCGACCACGACCGGCGTCCGATGTTCGGCCGCAGGATCGTCTGGTACGCGCTGGTGCGGCACGCCAAGCCACGCGTGGCGATCGAGACCGGAGTCGACGAAGGCCTGGGCACGAGCGTGCTGGCCGCGGCGATCGCCAGGAACCGCCGCGAGGGTGCCCCGGCCGATAGCCGTGTCTACGGGTTCGATCTCCCTGGGGAACGGCTGGGGCATCTGATTCCCGACTATCTGCGAGGGGACTGTGAGCTGGTCACCGGGGATTCGCGCCGGACCTTGCCGGAGTTCGTCCGGACGCGCTCGCCGCAGTTCTTCCTGCACGACAGCCTGCACTCCTACGAGCATGAGCGCTTCGAGCTGCAGTGCGCCTGGCAGGCAGCTCCACCGGGCGCTGTCCTGCTCTCGGACAATTCGCACGCGCTGCCGACGCTGGCGGACTTCGCTCGCGAAAATGGGGTCGACTACCACTATTTCGGAGAGCGCGTCGTCGGTCACTGGTACGCGGGCGCGGGCGCCGGGGGAATCCGCAAACCCCTGGCGGAGCGCCCCAGCTGACACCTGGGCCGTGGTAGTCTCTTCCCGTCGGTCATTCGTACGTGAGCCAGGACAAGAAGAAGAGTAGCGGCGCCGCCGCGCTGAGGTCGCTGCCCTCCGTCGAGCGGCTGGTGACCAGCGCGGACCTGGACGAGGCTCGTCAGTGGCTGGGGCGCGGCTGGATCACTGAGACTGCTCGGCGCGTGGTGCAGGAGGAGCGGGAGCACCGAGGGCGCGGAGGGTCGCCGCGAGACCCGGCGGAGCTGGCGTCGACTGTTCTTGCTCGCTGCCGCTCACTCAGGTTCGGAGGGATTCGCCGGGTGGTCAACGCGACGGGCGTGGTCCTGCACACCAACCTGGGGCGCGCTTGCATCGATCGCGAGCTGGCTCTGGAGGCCGTCGAGGCTGCCCGTGGCGCAGTCAGCGTGGAACTGGACCTGGCGACCGGGGAGCGCGGCAACCGTTACGAGTCGGTGCAACGGCTGCTGGGCGCGCTGACGGGCTGCGAGGCGTCGGTGGTCGTGAACAACAACGCAGCCGCGGTGCTGCTGGTGGTCAACACGCTGGCGCTGGGCAAGGAGGTGGTGGTCTCTCGGGGGGAGCTCATCGAGATTGGCGGCAGCTTCCGGTTGCCGGAAATCCTGGTCGGCAGCGGCGCGGTGCTGCGCGAGGTCGGGACCACCAACCGGACGCACCTGGCAGATTTCCGAAAGGCCATCGGGCCGTCGACGGGGCTTCTGATGAAGACCCACACCAGTAACTATCGAGTGGAGGGCTTCACCAAGACGGTGTCCGCGCGGGAGCTGATGGCGCTCTCGGCCGAGACCGGCGTCCCCGTCTACGAGGACCTGGGCAGCGGGAGCCTGGCCGACCTGGGGCGCTACGGCCTCACCCCCGAGCCGACCGTGCAGCAGGTGGTTGCCTCGGGGATTCCACTGGTGAGCTTCAGCGGGGACAAGTTGCTGGGGGGTCCGCAGGCCGGGATCATCGTGGGGACACGCGCGCTCGTGGGGCGGCTGATGGAGAACCACTTGCTCCGGGCGCTCAGGACCGACAAGCTCACGATGGCGCTGCTCGAGCGCACTCTGGCGCAGTATCTGGACCCGAAAGGTCCGTCGGCTCTGATCCCCACCCACCAGCTGCTGGCGCGGACCCCCGAAGAGCTGCGGGGGCTTGCGCAGCAGGTGCTGGCCGGTGGAAGGCTGGAGCGCTTGGATGCCCACCTGCTCCAGGACCGGGCCGCGGTCGGGGGAGGGGCCTGCCCGACCGACACACTTCCCACCTGGACGATCACGCTGGCGCACGACGGTTCGGGCGCGGACGACCTGGCGGCGCGCTTCCGCGCTCGCGAGACGCCCGTGATCGGGCGGGTCAAGGACGGCAAGTTCTGTCTGGACATGCGGACGGTGCGCGCCGACGACGTCGGCGAGCTTTCGAGCGCGCTGGGGGCCGTCGACCGGGAGCTGGGAGGGGCTGGCTGATGCCCAAGCGCAGCTTCACGGAGGCCAGCTGTCCGGTCTGCGCCCACGTGTTCAACTATCAAACCGTGACCCGACCCGAGCCGGAGAACGGACAGGACGCCGACTTCTGCCCCAAGTCGCTGGACCCGGAGCTGTTGGCCAGCTACATCGTGCAGTGCCCGCGTTGCCGCTTCTGCGTCTATCAGAAGGACTTCCACGGCACACTGCAGGCGCGGGACAAGAAGAAGCTCGAGACGATACTGCTGCCCGGCGGCAGTCCGGCGTTGCCGCTGCCGGCCAATGGGGCCGAGAAGTACGCGCAGGCTGCGATCTGCTACCAGTCCTTGGGCCGCAAGACCTACTTCCTGGCGACCGTGCAGCTGCGCGGACGCTGGTGGTGCCGCGCGCGCGGCGACTCCGACGGGGAGCGTCGATTTCAGGAAGTTGCCGTCGAGCTCCTCCAGAGCGCGCTGCGGCAGGACGGTCAGGTGACACCCGAGGAGATTGCCGTGATCACCTACCTGATCGGCGAGCTGAGCCGGCGCCTGGGCCGCCACCGGGAGGCCAGCGAGTGGTTCGAGCAAGTCCCGGACCTCGTCGCCGACACCGGCGAACAGAAATGGCTGATCGAGCTGACCGAACAGCAAAAAGAGCTGAACGCCAACACGATCAACTGACGCCGCCCGCGTCCCCTGACTCCCGACGCCTGATCCCTGACGCCTGATCCCTGATCCCTGACGCCTGATCCCTGATCCCTGACGCCTGATCCCTGAGGCCTGACCCCTGAGGCTGAAGCCTACTTCGCCTGCGACGGCGAGTAGTTGAAGACGAAGCGCTTGGTGCCAAGGCGCTCGAACTCGACGACGCAGAGGTCGCGGTTCTCGGGCGTCTTGCGAATCTCGATGATCTTGCCCTCTTCCTTGAAGGCAGGGTGGTAGATCACTTCGCCGACCTTGTACTTCTCTTCGGGGTGGAACTCCCGGGCGTGCGCGCTCTTGGCCTTCGAGGCCTTGTCGGCCTGCTTGCCGTGACCGCGCTCTCGCGATTCGGCGGCTGCGGCCAGTTCACCGGTGTCGCTCCCGCCCAGCTTCCGAGCAGGGGCCTTGTCCTTCTTGGCGACTTTCTCCGCGGCCGATTTCTCGGCCCCCTTCTCCCGTTCGGCCTTTTCGACCTTCTCGGGTTTCTGCGCCTTGATCGACTTCGACGCCGACTTCTTGGACTTCGACTCGGCCTCGGTCTCTTCGCTCTTCTTGGTCTTGGCAGCCATGCGATTCTCCTCCTGCCTTCCGTTTCCTCGGGGGGTGACGGATGAAGCGGGCCAGGATAGCACGGATGAGTCGATTTCGCAACGCTTGACACCGTCCTGGCCGCCGGCGTTTGATGGGCAGCTCATGGCCGCTTCCCTCGCGCGGGCGCTCGTCTGGCTGGTGGCACTGGAGCACCTCTGGTTTCTGGTGCTCGAGATGTTCCTCTGGCGCAAGCCGCTCGGCCTCAAGACGTTCGGCCTCACGCCCGAGCTGGCGGAGGCCTCGGCCTCGCTCGCGATGAACCAGGGTCTCTACAACGGATTCCTGGCGGCCGGGCTGATCTGGTCGCGATTCGCGCTGCCGCCGGCCGAGGCGCGCCAGGTGCAGCTCTTCTTCCTGGGCTGCGTGATCGCTGCCGGGATCTTCGGGGCGGCCACGGCCAAGAAGGAGATCCTCTTCGTCCAGGGACTGCCCGCCCTGATCGCCTTCGCCGCCGTCTGGATGGCCCCCTGAGCGCGTTGACTTCGGGAGTTGCCGGCGTCAAGATGGCGGCCTACGAGCGCCCCCTGGCGGGCGCGGTCAGGAGAATCGAGTAGCGATGGGTTCCGTGCGGGGGATTTCGACCCCCCGAGAGCTGGCAAAAGCCCTTCGGGACATCCGGTCGCGTATCTACAAGGACCTCCCCGGATGGCACCATCCGCCGGAGTTCCTGGAGCTGTCGCGCTTCGACCTCGAAGCCGAGCCATTCTGGAAAACGCACATTGGGCAGACGTTCGTGCACGAGACGGGCAATGAAGTGGTCGGCCGGGTGACGGTGTTCCTGCCGAACACGGCGGGCACAGACGGCCGGTTCGGAGTGTTCGATTCGGTGGACGATCCGGCTGTCAGCGGACCACTCCTGGAGATGGCGTGCAACTGGCTGGCCTCCCGGGGGGCGACGCGTGTGGAGGGTCCCTACTTCTTCAACATTCATGAAGAGGTCGGCCTGATGACCGGAGGGGCCGAGCATCCGTCGGCGGTGCTGATGCCGTACAACCCGCTTTACTATGCCGAGCTGTTGCGTCAGGCGGGCTTCCAGTCGATCCGCCGGTTCGTGACCTTTCGCTACGACCTGGAGACGAGCTTCGAAGTCGTCACACGCAAGAGCCGCGCGATCGGAAAGTACGCGTTGCGCGGCTTCGACATGAAGAACATCAAGGCCGAGGTCGCGCGGTTGATCGAGGTCTACAACAGCGCGTTTTCCGAGAACTGGGGGTTCCAGCCCCTGACGAGCGACGAGGGCCATGCGCTCATCGGCAACCTGCTCCAGATCGGCGACCCGACGCTGGTGCGCATCGCCGAGCACGAGGGCCAGGTAGTCGGTTTCGTCCTCTGCGTGCCCGACGTAAACGCATACATGTACAGTATTCGCGGCTACCCGGGCATCTTGAAGAAGGCCGCGCTGGCGTGGGCGGTGATGCGCGGCAACATCCGGGATTGCCGCGTCATCACGCTGGCGGTGCGCAAAGAGTACCAGGGCCGCGCGCTCTCCAGCCTGCTCATCGAGAGCCTGGCGTCGGAGGCGCGCTCTCACGGTTACCGAAACGCCGAGCTCTCCTACGTCGACACCGAGAACCGCCAGATGCGCCGCCTGATGACCGCCTACGATTTCCACTCCCGCAAGGAGTACCAGCTCTTCGCCAAAGAGCTGGGCGAGGGGGGTGGGGGGTAAACCCGCCCCACGCGTCAGGTAGCGCCGAGTTCTGGTATAATGAAGCCTTCACCCTTCGGGCGAGCCGGCGCATCGGGGTAAACGGCCTCGGGCGTGGGACGCCGCCGGAAGGGGCCGGATGGACTCGCACCCGCCCCACGCCAACGTCGAGCTCGGGATCTTGTTGACGCAACTCGGAATCTCCGAGGAGTTTTCACGCGCCGTCGGCACCAGGCTCTACACCGCAGACGGGGTCGAGTACCTCGACATGACGGCCAGCTACGGGGCGCTTCCCTTTGGGCACAACCCCGAGTTCGCGGTGCGGGCCGCGCAGGAGTTCCTTGGCGAGTCCCGCCCGAACGTGCTGAAGGGCAATGCCAGCCGCCTCGAAGCCATTGCGGCCGAGGTGCTCTGCGGGGCCTTCGGGGCATGGCGGGCCATTTTCACGACGGGCGGTGCCGAGACCGTCAATGTCGCGATCAAGGCGGCTCGGGCGCTCACCGGCAGGCGGCCGGTGATCGCTTTCTCCAACTCCTTCCACGGGACCACCGGCGACGCCCTGCGTGCCACCGGCAGCGCGCGCTTCCGCGAGGCGTTCCCGGAGAGCTACGGCGACGACTTCCGCTTCTGCCCGTACGGCGACCAAGCTGCGGTCGACGAGGCGCTGGCGGCGGCGCCCGCAGCGTGCCTGATCGTGGAACCGGTTCAGGGGGAGGGCGGCGTGCTGCCTGCGCCTGTTGGATTTTTGCAGCGGGTCGCCGAGAGCTGCAAGGCCTCGGGCACACTCTTCATCGCCGACGAGATCCAGACGGGTCTGGGGCGCTGCGGGGCGCTGGCGCTGACGCTGGAGCTGGGGCTCTCGCCCGATCTGTTGTTGCTCTCCAAGGGGCTTGGGGCCGGCATCGTGCCTGCCGGGGTCTGCCTGTTCCGGACAGCGTGGGATTCGCGGCTGGGCTACCACCACAGCAGCACGTTTGGCGGTTACGGCCTTGCGATGGCGCTGGTACCGAAGGTACTCGAGAGACTGGATTCCTCTTTTCTGGCAGTGGTCCGGGAGCGTGGCGCGGAGCTCCTGGCCGGGTTGTCTGCGCTGGTGGCCGAGTTTCCCGAGCTTGCTAGCCAGGCGCGGGGCGAAGGACTGCTGGCCGGTCTGGAGCTGCGCGGAGACTTCAAGCCGGCGTCCCGGTTTTTGCGGGAGCTGATTCGGGTTTTCGGCGTGCTGCCTGCTGCGGTGGCTCACGTGCGGCACGGCGCGCGGATCTGTCTGGCGACGACGCTCAACACGCACAACACGTTGCGGGTGACCCCACCGCTGGTCGTGACGCGGCAGGAGTGCGACCGGACCGTCGGGGCGCTGCGGGACTTCTTGCGGATCTTCAGGGACGGCACCACCACGCGAGTGGTTCGGTGGTTGATCGACCGGCCGATCGAAATCGACCACGCCCAGGTGAAGACGCTGCACCTCGAGAAGCACCGTGCGGCCGGTGGCAACGGCAAGCACTGTGGCGACGCCGTCGCTTTCCTGGTCCACCCGAACTCGGAATCCTACCTGGAGAACTTCGACCCGGCCTTTTCGACGCTGTCTGCGGCGGAGCTCGAACGGCTCGCCCGCAACCTCTCCGGCGTCATCGAGCCCGTCCACTGGCACGAGTTCCAGGTGCGCGACCTGACCGTGCACGTGCTGGCGAGCCCCTTCCTGCCGTCCCAGATCACGGCGCTGGGCCGCCAGATCTGGACCAACGAGGTCGAACTGATGGTGCTGAGGGCCCGGGCGCTGGGCGCGCGGCTTGCGGGCCTGGGGGGGCTGTTGTCCGTGGTGACGAGAGACGGACTGGCCGTGCCGGACCACGGGTTGGGGATCACCACGGGTAACTCGCTGACGGCGTTTGCAGCCTACGAAGCGCTGGTGGAGCTGGCGGAGCGCCACCATCCGGGTCGCCGGCCGCGCGTGGCGATGCTGGGTGGCTACGGCAACATCGGGCTTGCGGTCTCGGAGCTGCTCTTGCGGGATGGGTTCGAAGTCGTGCTGTTCGGTAACCCGGAGAACCCGCTCAGGGCGCAGATGCTGAAGCGCGCTCGGGAGCGGCTGGAGCAGAAGGTGAAGTCGGTCGGTCGTGTGCAGCTCGGAGAGGACTTGAGGGAGCACACGCGCGAGCCGATCGTGGCCGTGACGGCGACCAGCAACCCCTCGTTCCGGCTGGATCTATCGCATTTCCAGGCGGGCTCGACCGTGCTGGACCTGGCGATGCCGCCGAACCTGTCGCGGCATGACGCTGCGCGGCACCCGGCATTGAATGTCTACCGGATCGGCCGCGTCCGCACGCCCGTTGATATCCCGGGGCTGCATTTGTTAGAATTGTCCGACACGATCTATGGTTGCCTGGCCGAGACCATCGTCCTGGGGCTCGAGCGGAGTTTCTCCGGGTACTCCCGGGGAGCACTCGACGCCGACGCGGTCCTGGCAATTGGAAGAAGAGCCAAGGCTCTGGGGTTCGCAAGCGCATTCGACACCGTTCTGGCGGGTCCAGAAACGGAGACGCCCGGTGCGGGGCAGGTTGGCAGACGCGAGCGAATGACCGGGGCCGGAGAGGTGAAGCTATGAGGAGAACCCGCTGGACCACGTTGGGACTCGTCCTTACGGTCACTACCGGCCTTCTGCTGAGCGCCGGCGTGCTCGCCGCCGAGCCCAAGCAGAAGGAAGGGGGCGAAGCCGCGCCCGCCACGTCGCAGCGCGCGGGCTACGTGCCCAATGCCTTCACCGACTCCAAGCTGGACACTCCGCTGCTCAAGACGGAGAACGTCTATGACCTCTACGGGGCCATCGTGAGCTACCTCGCCGAGGTCTACCCGAAGGAAGGCCCCGCGCACGCCGCGCTGGAGAAGTTCCGCGGATTCGTCGAGGGAGAAGGCGCTGCCTACCGGCAGAACCCCGAAGGGGCCCGTCCCTACCGGATGCCGATGTCGATCGACCAGTTGATGAAGTACTTGAACGACGGCGCCACCGACGGCAACTCGCCCGTGATGGCGGCCATCGGCGACAACCCCAAGGCCCAGCTCTACGTCAGCTCAATCCTTCCGCTCATCCATCTTCGCGGCATCACCTACCGCATGCGACCGATGGTGGAGCAGTCCTTCGTCGTTCACTCGACCATCATCGGCGGACTTCGCAGCCTCAAGCAGCAGCTGGACGTGATGTCGGGCGCAAACGGCCGCGCGGTCTTCGACTTCATGACGTTCCCGATGAGCTACAGCGAGCGCTCCCAGGTCCAGTTCTCCACGGTCAGCGAGTTCCAGTCCTGGCTGGTGTCCAACTTCATCCCGACGCTCGACCACTCGATCATGATCGTCGAGAAGCTAGCTTCGTCCTTGCCCGAGGGATTCCGGGAGAGCCTGAACCAGCAGGTCTTCCTGAAGGCCGATCAGCCGTTCCCCAACGAGTCGATGGAAGCCGGCCACCGCTGGTTCGGCGTCCCCGAGGTGCAGGTCTACCTGGCCCAGCTCTATGCGGCCCGCGCCTCGCTGCGCGCGTTCTGCGCCTACAACCTGGACGACTACGCGGCCGCCACCAACGAGATCAGCAACACGCTGCTCAAGGACTTCCTGGCCGAGAAGGTCAGCTTCGGCAACCGGCCACGCGTCGGTACGCCGGCCTTCCGCCGCTTCCAGATCCTGGAGAAGTACGGCAAGCTCTGGACGCTCAAGTCAGCAGAGCAGTGCCAGGCTTCACTGGAGGACATCCGCAAGGCCGTCGAGAACTACGACAAGGGCATCCACGGGTTCTTCCAGGCCGCTGCCGCGGACGACGGAAATCGCCTGGCGATCGTTCGCTACTTCCAGGCCAGCTACAAGGAGTACGAGCAGAAGGTGGCCCCGCAGATCCGCGCGCTGGTCGCCGGCCCGACCACGCTGACCGACTACATCGGCGGCGCCACGGTGGACGTCGACCTGGTCGGCTTCATGAGCAGCCCGCCCTCGGATCTGAAGGGCTTCTTCCCGGAGAAGTTCGACACCACCAACAAGTACGTGGAGATGCAGTCCGCGGGCGACAAGCTCGTTTACACCAACTACGACTACGGCCGGCCGCTCTCCTGGAAGCAGGGGCGCGCCAGCGACTCGTGGCTGAAGCTCTTCCCGAACATGAAGAAGGGCGCCAACAAGGCCGGGCAGTGGGACGCCCCGCTGGTGACGTTCCGCGATCTGTCGCGGACCTATGCGGGCTACTTCCTGGCTCCGCTGCTGTCGGGCGCCATCTTCTAGGTCGCAAACCCGCGACCGCCCCGCACCGATGCACCCCCGGGGCCCGGGACTCCCATCCGAGTCCCGGGCCCCGTTTCATTCCTCGTCTACTCACTACTCGCTACTCGCTACTCACTACTGAACGTGTCCTGGCGGCGAAGATTCGGTTGCGGCATCCTGCGCCATGAGCGGCTGCTCTGGGCTGTGCTGGCCGTGCTCTGCCTGGCGAGCGTGGCGGCGCTGCCCAGGCTCAGACTGGCCTTCGGGTTCAAGGGGGTGATGCGGCAGACCCATCCCGACCGGGTGCGGCTGGAGGCCTACGAGCGGGAGTTCCAGCTCGGCGACACGCTCTTCGTGTATTTCCACGGGCCGGGCCTGTTCACGCCGCGCGGTCTGCGAGCTGTGCGAGACCTGTCGGGCCGAATTGAAAGGACAGAAGGGGTCCAACGGGTCTTTTCTGCCGCCGACATCGCCGGTCCCGCGGTGAAGGACGACCACCTGCGGCTGGTGCGGCTGCTGGGGGCCGACACGCTTTCGAGCGAGAAGGCAACCCGTGAGGCGCTTGCCGCCCCGCCCTTCACGGACCGCTGGTTCGGGTTCCTCTACGATCGGCCTCTGACGGTGCTGACGATGATCGTCCGGCCGGCCGGGGAGTTCGAGGACCCCAGACGGCAGGTCGGGCTCCTGGAGAACATCGAGCGGCAGCTGGCGGCGTTCTCGTCGGAGACCGGCATCTCCTACGAGTTGAACGGTCTTTTCTATCTCAATGCGGAGATGATCCGCAGCACCTTCCGCGACCAGGGGAAGCTGACGCTCTTGGGAATCGGCCTCCTGATCGCCTGCTTCTGGGGGCTGTTCGGTAGCCTGCTGCTGGCCGTCGCCGTGATGGCCGTGCTGGGCGTGAGCATCCTGCTCGCCTTCGGCTCGATGGTGCTGCTGGGCGTGCCGCTGAACGGGCTGAGCGGAAACCTGCCCGTGCTGACCCTGGTGAACGGCCTCGAGGACGTCGTCCACCTGCTGGTCTTGTTCTTCGCCACTCGGGCCCGGGCGGGCGCGCGCCGGTCCGCGGCCAGCTGCGCTCGAGAGTGCGTGGTCCCCAACTTCCTCACCAGCCTCACGACGTTCGGCGCGCTCATCGTCACGGGCGCCACCGACATGGTGCTCCTACAGAGCTTCGGCTGGGCCATCATCATCGGCGTCATCGTCGAGTACGGCGTGGCCATCGTCTTTCTTCCGCTGGTGCTGGCCCGGTTGCCTGTCACTACCGAGGGCGCGCTCTACTACCGGCTGGAGGGGGCGCTGCGCCGCAAGTGGCTCGAGCCGTGGTTCCGCCTCATCAAGAGCCGGACCAACCTGCTCTTCTGGTCGGCCCTGGCCTGCGCCCTGGTGCTCTATGGCGCGCAGCAGCGCATCAACTCCAACTGGTATCGCTACTTCATCGAGCGCCATCCCGTCACCCGAACGCTGGGCTTCCTGGAGAAGCATGACTTCCCCGTCAGCACGATCGACTGCACCATCCCGGTCGGCCTCAGGTTCGACGAGCTCCAGACTCATCCGGAGGTGGCCCGGGATCTGGAACGGGTCGCGGAGGCGATCCGGAAGCTGCCGGGGGTGGTCGGCGTCTGGAGCCTGGCCGATCTGAAGGACTGGGTCGATTCGCGGTTGGATCGCGTGGCGTTCGATCCCGGGCTCGAGGAGCGGTGGAAGCGCGCCCGCCGAGAGGCCTTTTACCGGCAGTACTGGGAGGCCGGCGCCTTCGACGAGTACTACTCGGCTTCCGGCCGCAAGCTGCGCATTGCCGTTGCCACGCGACTCGAAGACGCGCTCGGCATGCAGGAGCTGGGAGAGCGGATCGTGGCCGCTGTCCGGCCACTCACGCTGCAGCGGCTGCGCGGCGATCAGCTGGCCATCTCGGGGACGATGGCCTACTGGAGTGCCATCATGGGATATGTCAGCACCACCTTCTTCACCAATGTCTTCTACTCGGTTTCCTTCATCTTCCTGGTCTTCTTGTGGGTGACCCGGAGCCCGGCCGTCTCGGGACTGGCGATGATCCCGAACGTGCTGCCGATCTTCGTCATGTTCTCCAGCGCCAAGCTCCTGGGCTACGAGATCAACGAGAGCTTCTGTGTGCTCGATTCTCTGGCCATCGGCAACTCCGTCAACGACACGATTCACTACATCTTCCACGTGGACGCCAACGTGCGGCGCGGGCGACCGCTGCCCGAGGCGCTCAAGCGGGCGTTCGAGGAAGTCGGGTGCGCGATGGTGATCTCGTCGCTCTTGGTCGCCATCGGCTTTCTCTCCTGCCTGGGGGCGGAGGGCGTTCCGGTGATCCTGAGCGGCGTCTACATGGGCATCGCCTGCGTGGTGGCCGTGGCGTTCGATGTGTTCCACCACCCCGCGATGCTGCTCAGGCTGGGGCGGTGGCCCCGATGAACGGCGAAGGCTTCGAGCTCTCGGAGGTGTCGCGGGTCCCCGACGACCTCACGGAGGATCTCAGCCCGCCGCGCCTGGTCGGCATGAAGCGGTTTTTCCTCGAGGCCTTCCTGGCAGCCGGGTTGCCCGGGATTCGCACCACGCTGCTCGCGGCTCGCGATCCCTCGGGCAAGCTGCTGGGCGCCTTCGCGCTCAGCCGGATGGAGGTCGAGCTCGACTGCATCGCCGGCCCGAGCCTGCAGACCGCGGCGGCCGCCGTCCGGCGGCTGCATCCCGGGTTTCTGAAACTCCAGCTCCTGATGTGCGGACTGCCCGCCAGCATGGCCGACCACGAGGCCGTGCTGGCGCCGGATGTCGCGCCCGAGCTGGGAGAGCGTCTGCGACGGGCAGCGGTGGCGCGGTCGCTGGAGATCGTGGAGAGCGAGGGTCTGTCGGCCTGTGTCTGGAAAGAGTTCGACGCCCAGGCCCGGGAGCGATGGGCACCCGCGCTCGAGTCGGGGGGGCTCACCTGGTTCCCGTCGTTGCCCGTGTCGGCGCAGACCGTGACCTGGACGACGCCGGCCGCCTATGAGGAGTCGCTCCGATCGTCCTACCGTCGGCAGCTGCGCGCCAATGCAGCGCGGGCCAGCGAGAAGGGGCTTTCGATCGAGCTCGACTGCGATTTCGCGCCGCACGCCGCCGAGTTCCACGCGTTCTACCTGGAGGTGCTGGAGCGCTCCAGCACTCGGCTGGAGACTCTCTCGGCCGCGTTCTTCACCGCCCTGGCCGCCGACAGGCGCATCCGGTACGTCCGCGGCACGCTCGGGGGACACCACGTCGGTGGCGCGCTCTGCTACGTGGCGAAGCCGGACGTTCTCCTCTTCCTCTACGTCGGGATGCGCCACGCCGTGCAGCGGGAGGTCGATCTCTACTTCAACCTGCTGAAGGGCGTGGTCGACATGGCGGCCTTGCACGGGGTACGGGAGCTTCGTTGGGGCCAGACCTCCGCCGACGCCAAGGGGCGGATGGGCGCGCGGCTCGTACCGCTCTGGTTTGCGATGCGGCTGCGGCGACCGGTTGTGCATAGGGCAGTGCGGTCGCTGGGTGGTCTGCTCTTCCCCGTCCGGGGCCAGCTCGAGCGGCGAGTTTTCAAGTAACGATCGGCCTCCTGGCCGCCGCCATGCTTGACGTTTCGGGCCTGGGCGGGTACTCTAGGTAGCCCATGCAGTTGCTCCTGTGGACGGTTCTGGGGGGGATGATCCTGGCCGGGGGGCTCTGGGCATGGCGCAGGGGGCTGGCCCAGCGGCGTCGGCGCCGGTTCCTGGCCGCGCACTACCCGGACAGGCTCCAGAAGCGGCAGTACGCCCACAAGGTCCTGATCATCAGCTCCACGCTCAAGAGCAAGGAGACGGGGAAGCCGGTCAAGCAGCGGATGCTCTATGCGCCCGGGCTGGCTCCGGCGCTACTGGCGGGGCTGACACCGCCGGACTGGGACGTGGAGCTCTGCTACGAGACCATCGAGGAGATTCCCCTCGACACGGACGCCGACCTGGTGGCCGTGACGGCGATGGGCTACGCCCTCTGGCACGCCTTCGACTTCATGGACGAGTTCCGCCGCCGGGGCAAGAAAGTGATCTGCGGCGGTCCGATGGCGTCCCTGGTTCCCGACGAGGCGCTCCAGCATGCGGACGCCGTCTGCATCGGCGAAGCCGAGACGCAGTGGGAGACGATCCTGCGGGACCACGAGCGCGGAGAGCTGAAACAGCGCTACGAGTCGAACCTCGACCAGGCCTGCTCGGGGTTGCCGGTACCGCGCTACGACCTGATCGCCGAGAAGAACGTGGGGCCGATCGTGGCCGTTCTGGTCGGACGGGGCTGCCCGCACTCCTGCGAGTACTGCTCCATCTTCGCCGTCTACAAGAACCGCTACAAGCGCCGGACCACCGATGAGGTCGTACGGGACATTCAGGCCGCCAAGTCGCTCGGTTTCCGGGAGCTGTTGCTGGTCGACGACAACATCGGCGCCGACTTCCGGACGGCCAAGCAGCTCTTCGAGGCGTTGATCCCGCTCGGAATCCGCTGGGTCGGCCAGTGCGCGCTGACCATCCTGCGCCGCCCCGATCTGCTGGAGCTGGCGCGCCGCTCGGGCTGCAGCACGCTCTCCTTCGGCTTCGAGACGGTCAACACCGCCAGCCTCGAGGCCCACGACAAGACGTTCGTGAAGAGCGAGGACTATGACGAGATGCTCACCGCCCTGGCGCGTTCGGGGATCAATGTCTCCAGCGAGATGATCCTGGGAATGGATGGAGACTCCGAGGAGACCTTCGAACGCACCATCGATTTCGTGATGCGCAACAAGATCACGCTGCCCAGGTTCTACGTGCTCACTCCCATCCCGGGGACGCCGCTCTTCGAGCGGATGAAGCGCGAGGGCAAGATCCTCACCTACGACTACAACGAATACAACGGCGCCACCTGCGTCTACCGGCCCAGGGCGCTGACGCCCCAGCAGGTCGAGGACGGCTACTGGCGCGTCTACAATGAAGTCTTCAAGCTGAGCAGCATCCTCAAGCGCTGCCTGACCTCCCGGATCCGCACGAATGTGGCGTTCGTGCTGTTCCTCCTTGGCGTCAACCTGGCCTACCGTTCCCAGGTGAAGCGACGCATCTGTCCCGGCCTCGTGTGAACGCCGGTCCCGGTTCGGCCCAGTCGCGGCCGCCGGGAGGCCGGCGAGAAAGGTCCCTCCACTCATGAAGATCGCACTGGCGCGGCCCCGGATTCCGACCGACTCCATCGGCCTGCACAACATGATGATCTGCGACCCCCTCGAGCTGGAGGTGGTCGCCGCGGGCATCCCGAAGAAGCACGAGGTGGTCCTCTACGACGGCATCCTCGACGAGCCGGAGAACTTCGACCGGATGCTCAAGGAGTTCGACCCGGACATCGTCGGCTTCACCACCTACATCAACGGCGTCAATCAGATCGGCCGGATGATGGACAAGGTGAAGGCGCACCGAAAGGATACGCTCATCGCGGCCGGCGGCGTTCACGTGACACGCAACGGCGAGGACTTCTCGACGACGAAGGCCGACGTGCTGATCCAGGGGGAGGGGACCTTCACGTTCGCCAAGATGATCGAGGCGTTCGAGGACTCCGGCTTGCGCAACCTCAAGGCCGTGCAGGGCGTCCGCGTGCGGGAGGGCGAGGGGTACTCGAAGACGACCACGCCGCCCTATCCCCATCCGGACCAGATCCCGTTTGCGCGCCGCGAACTGACGCGCCAGTGGTGGCCCAGCTACTACTACATCTACCACAACCCCTGTCACCTCATCAAAACGGCCTGGGGCTGCCCGTACACTTGCTCCTTCTGCTACTGCTGGCAGGCCACCGAGGGGCACTACTCCTTCCGCTCGCCGGAGGCCTTCGTGGCGGAGCTGGAGCAGATGTGGTCGCCCAACGTCTACATCGTCGACGACGACTTCTTCCTGCACCCGACGCGGATGATGAAGATCCACGACCTGCTCGTGAAGAAGGGCATCAAGAAGAACTTCTTCTGCTATGGCCGCTCCGACTTCATCGCCAAGCACCCCGACATCATCAGGGCGTGGTCGAAGATCGGCCTCCAGGCGGTTGTCGTCGGAGTCGAAAGCTACAGCGACTCGGAGCTCGAGTACTTCAACAAGGAGTCGACTGCCGCCGTCAACGTCGAGGCCTTCAAGGTGCTCCGCGAGGCCAACGTCGACCCGTACGCCTCCTTCATCTTGAACCCGAACTGGGGGCTGGCGGACTTCAAGAAGATCCAGCAGTACATCTACGACAACAAGCTCTACTACGTGATTCTCCAGCCGCTGATGCCTCTTCCGGGCACGGCCATCTGGGACGAGTGGAAGGACGTCGTCATCATCGATCGCGACCACCACGAGATCTGGGACATCTCGCACTTGGCGTTGCCGAGCCGCCTGCCGATGAAGACCTACTTCCGCGAGATGGTGAAGCTCTACCTGCGCACCTGTCTCAACCTGCTCCGGCTGCCCAATGTCACGCTGCGCACGCTGCCGCCCATCTATTCGCCGCGCGCCGCCGAGATCCCGCACGTGCTGTTCGGCGGACTGCGCGTTCTCTCGCAGCTCTGGAACGCGCACCGGCGCTACCGGCCGGCCGAGCTTGCCCGTTACGAGAAGGGCAGCGGCGTGCTCTTCCACAACCGTGAGGCCCGCGAGAACCCCGAAACCGAGGGGCTCACCGACTACCGGCTAGTGCAGAAGCGGATCGAGATGGCCGAGGCTTCCGGCGGCGTCGCTCCCTCGATCGAGGCGATGAAGGCCCAGCCGCTGATCCAGATTCGCCCTGCCGGCGGCTGCGCCGCGGGGACCGCTGGGAAATGACGACTGACGCTTACAGGCGAGTTTTCAGCGCGGTCCACCACATGGAGTGGATCGGGTTCCAGCTGGCGGAGCAGTACTGCCAGCTTGCGGGTACGGAGGCCGAGCGGGAGTTCGCCGCCGCGCAGCGCAAGGAGGAAGGCGGTCACGTGGCCGTCTGCAAGCGGCTGACGCGCCTCTTCGGCGAGCTCGAGCCGCCCTCGGCCAACCTGGCGCGGATGGAGCGTGCGCTGGTCGGCAGCCCCCACAAGGCCACGAAGCTGCTGGGGTTGCTGGGCGGCGACGTGATGGGGGACTTCCTCATCCGACGGCTGCTCTCGACGCCATTGCCGCAGGAGGTCCGTGAGGTTCTCCTGGGCGTGCTGGCCGACGAGGTGCGCCATATCGAGTTCCTCCGGGCGCTTCTGGCCCGGGAACTCTCCGAGCTCGGATGGGCCCAGCGAGCGTCCTGCATCTGGACCCAGATCATCCTTCTGGTCTCGGATGTCCTCGAGACGCGGCGCCTCGAGGGCGCCTTCCGCGCTCTGGGGTTGGACCCCCAGGTGGAGAGCGTCCTGTGCTACCTCTACTACCGCGATCGCTGCGCGCCGCTGGCCAGCACGGGCTCGATGGTGATGCTGCCACCCTGGAGCGTGCGATTGCTGGGTCCCTCGGCCTACGAACGGGCGCTCTCCATGCTGCCGGAGCTGCTCCGGGAGGCCGGCGCGCCCCTGCCCACGGCCGGCCCCGGAGCGGTCGAGGTGACGGCTGATGCTTGAAGCCGCCGATCGACATGGGGACTGCCGGACGCGCACGGCGGCCGTGGCCGAGGAGTGCGCGCGGCGCAATCTCCACGTGCCGACGGGCGCGGGGCTGGCCGCGCCGTTCGTTGCCGTGGCGGTGCTGTATGGGGCCGTGCTGCTCGCCCCTCATGCGCCGGCTTCCCTGGCGGCGGCGCTGGTCCTGGCAGGCGGCTTCGCGCACGTCGTGATGGCCTTCATCGGTCACGACGCGGGCCACGGCTGCTACAGCAGAATCCCCCTGGCCAACGACGCCATGGGTCTCTGGATGTTCATCCACTCCTTCACCAACTACTTCGGGTTCCGGGCGATGCACCGGGGGCACCATCGCTACACCGGTTTCGACCAGGACCCGAGCGGTGACAGCCCGAAGCACGCCCGCCGCGTGGGAATCCTCACCCACACGTTTCTGGTCTTTCTGCCGCTGGGTTTCCCGCTGCTGGTGATCGTACCGAGCTGGCTCGGCGGATTCGGCTTCCAGCCCGAAGTCTACAAGGCTTCGGAGCGGTGGCGAATCCGCGCGGCGATGCCGGTCATCGGGGCTTACCATTACCTCCTCTGGCTGGCCCTGGGCACTGGTGGCTACGGCTGGTTCCTGGCGACGTATGCCCTAGGGCTCTGGCTCACAACTCTGGTGCTGTCGCTCTCCCACGCGGGCGTGGAGATGTACACCGACTGCAAGCTCTGCAACACGCGGACAGTGGCCTCCGGGCCCGTGGTCGGGGTCCTGACGGCCAACGGCGGCTACCACGTCGAGCATCACATCGTTCCTCAGGTCCCGTGGTATCGAATGCCACAGGTGCACCGGATCCTGCGCGAGATGGGCGGAAGCACCCACTGCACCAGCAGCTTCGTCCGGCTGCACCTGGAGGCGTACGCGCGCTACTGGCGCCGGGCCCTGGAGAGCGTGCTCACCTCGGGAGTGGCCGCGCGGCCCGCGGCGAGCGGGCAGTGAGAGCCGTGCGAGAACAAGACGCCCTGCCGCTCGGAAGCGGTTCCCCCGAGGGTGAGCTCACCGCGTCCGTCTGGCCAGAAGCGCCCTGGTTGCCGCGGCGGCCGCATTACCTTTTCCTGATCCTGGCACACGCCATCGCGCTGGCCACCGTTTGGACCCGCCCCAGCGTGGCAGGCGCCGTGTCCGTGCTGGCGATGCACGTGGTCTTCGGCTGCTTCGGCATCACGCTGGGTTATCACCGCTTGCTGACCCACCGGTCGCTTGCTGTGCCCGCGTGGCTCGAGCGGCTGCTGGCGGTGGCCGGCGCGCTCGCCCTGCAAGGCGACCCGATCGAGTGGGTCACGGTCCACCGCCAGCACCACCGCGATAGCGATCGCGAGGGTGACCCACACGATGCGTCGCGCGGCTTCTGGTTCAGCCACATGGGCTGGATCGACCGGAGCTACTTCCCGTTCGTGACGGTGGAACGGATGCAACAGTACGCCCCCGACCTGGCCCGGGAGCCCTTTTACCGGAAGTTGCGGCGCCGATACAGTCTTCTGGTGATGGCCTGGATCGCGGCCTGCTGGGCCGTGGCCGGCACGGACGGCGTGCTCTGGGGCCTCTTCGTGCGGCTGGTCTTCACGGATCACATGACGTGGTTCGTGAACTCTGCCGGGCACGCGCTCGGCTACCAGGCCTATCGCACGGGTGACCTGTCCACCAACTGCTTCTGGACTGCGCTGGTGAGCTTCGGGGAGGGCTGGCACAACAATCACCACGCGCACCCGGCCAGCGCGCGTCACGGTCTGGCGTGGTGGCAGCTCGACTTCACGTACCTGGTCATCCGCGCGCTCGAGTCACTCGGGCTGGCGTGGTCCGTGCGGCTGCCGTCGAGCGAGGCGATCGCCGTCGGCGAGGGGCCAACCGGCCTGCTGGCCGCGCTCGGGTTGACCTGGGCACCGGCCCGGGAGAGCACGGAGCCGGCTGCCGGGACGCTGGACGGGAGGGCGGCGTGAGCGGCTGGAGCTGGCTCGTCGCCTCGGCCGGCCTTGCGGCAATCCTGGCGCTGGCGCTGCCGCGACTGCTGGCTGCGCGCCGCCGGCGACTGGCTCACCTCTTCCTGGAGCGAAATCATCCGGCGTATCTCACGACTCCGAAGACCCACAAGGTTCTCTTCATCCACCCGACCACCTACCAGCCCGACGGGTCGCTCTTCAAAGAGCGCCTGGTGAACTCGCCAGCGCTCACGCTGCCGCTGCTGGCCGCGCTCACGCCGCCGTCCTGGGAGGTGGAGCTCTGCTACGAGACGAGCGAGTCGATCCCGTGGGAGACCACCGCCGACGTGGTGGCGCTCTCCAATATGGGCCACTCCCTCTGGCGTGCGCGAGAGATCGCCCGCGAGTTCCGGAGACGCGGCAAACACACGGTCATCGGCGGCACCATGGCCTCGCTCATCCCCGACTTCGTCGCCGAGGCCTGCGACACCGTCTTCGTCGGCGATGCCGAAGAGACCTGGCCGGAGTTCATCCGCGACTTCGAAGCGGGCGCGCCGAAGGCTCGCTATGCGGAGCCGCACAAGCATCCGGTGGCCGACCTTCCCGTGCCGCGCTACGACCTGCTCATCGAGAAAGCGACCGTCGGCTGGATGATCCCGGTCCAGATCGCACGCGGCTGCCCGTACCGGTGTCGCTTCTGCACCATTAACGCGCTCTCCCAGGGCCGCTACACGCCTCGCCCTGTCGATCAGATCGTGCGAGACGTGCGCTCGGTGCGAGAGCTCGGCTTCCGGTTCTTCTTCTTCCTCGACGACAACATCGCCGGCAATCTCGACTTCTCGCGAGCGCTCTTCGACGCGGTCACACCGCTCGGGATCAAGTGGTGCAGCCAGTCGACGCTCGACATACTCAAGGAGAGCGGGCTGCTCGAGCGGGCCGTGGAGAGCGGTGCGGTGACGCTCTGTTTCGGCCTGGAGTCGATCACTCAGAAGAGCCTGGGCAACGTGGCCAAGGGCTTCTACCGGGTCGATCAGTACGACGACCAGATCGCGGCGATCCGGGCGGCCGGCCTCCTGCAATCCGCGGAGTTCATCATCGGCCTGGACCACGACACACCCGAGACGATCGATCGACTCGCCGACTACATCGTCGACCAGGGCATTCCGCTGGTGCGCTGCTACATCTACGCCCCGATCCCCGGCACCGTGGTCTGGCACGACTTCAAGAAGCAAGGACGGCTGCTCTCCGAGGACTACACCAGCATCGGCGGTTCCAATGTCGGCTTCCGGCCTACTCACTTCACGCCCGAGCAGCTCCACGAGAGCTACTGGCGCCTCATGGAGCGCATCTACACCTGGCCCGCCATTTTCCGGCGCGTCTTCCGGCGGCGGGGCGCCGGGATGGTCAACGCTCTCATGGTCCTGGTGGCCAACATCGAGTACCGGCGCCTGGTGCGGCGCCGCACGATTCCCGGCCTTGCCTGATGCGCCTCTTCGTCGCGGCCAGCTTCGCCTACATCGGCCTGTTCGTGCTGGTGCAGACCGTGCGCCAGTGGCGCCGTCTGGGGGTGGTTCCGATCGCCAGCCTCACCAACCGCAGCCACTTGCAGGCGCGCAAGCTGGTGGAAGACACGGTGGGGCTGGGGCTGGCGTTCTGGGGCGCTTTCATGGCGCTCTACGTGTACGACCCGGCCTGGTGGCGCGGACTGCCGCACGCCTGGGGCGGCCGGATCGCGTGCGATGCGACGGCGGTCGTCTGTCTCTTCGCCAGCGCGGCGATGCTCACCGCCGGAAACCTGACGATGGGCCGGTCCTGGTTGATGGGCATCGCCGACCAGCCGCAGCCGCTGGTGTCCCACGGCATCTACCGCCACGTCCGCCACCCCATCTACGGAGCGATGCTGCTCTACTTCGGCAGCGCGGCGCTCTTGATGCCGAACCTTCTGACCGTGCCGGCGATGCTGCTGGCGATGTACGCCATCGCGGTTGAAGCCGCCCTCGAAGAGGACTACTGGTGCCAGCACGAGCCGGAGGCGTACCCGGCGCTGATGGCGCGTACGGGGAAGTTCTTTCCGAGGGTGTGGAACTGCGGGAGCCAGCAGGGGGCGGAACCCAAGCAGCGATAAGTACCGCGCTTCAAGCGGGAAACTGATAATAGCACCGCGTTCGGTGCGTGGTGTCACTGTTGGCGGCGGGAAACCCTGGCACCATAGCCAGCGATGGTTGCTGCGCTCGGCATGGATTGTCGAGGCAAGTTGGCAGCGCGAAGCACCCGTTCACTCCGCGATCAGGACCGGAGAAGAACCTGAGCTTGCCGGGCTCCAATACAGGAGGTCGTCAATGTCCTCAATCGAGAGTCGCACTCTGACCGATTCCGGCCGGAAGGCCGGATGGTGTTTGCTCGTCGCTGGGATGATTGCAGTCATGCTGCCATCCGCGGTCCGTGGTCAGCTTCTCGACGTGCCTCCGGGACTGAGCGTGATATCGATTCCAGCTCCGCCCGCGGAATTGCGGGCGGCGGACTTGCAGCGCCTGTTGCGAGCGCGCTTCGTCGTACGGTCGATCACGGATACTGCGCGTGGGCAGCGCTTTGATCTCTTCATGTCGGAATCCTACTCGTCTTCGGGACCCGGCAGAGGATTCGCGATTGAGGTTGGCCGGGGCTATCTGGTCAGCCTACCCGCAGGGCTGACCATCGATCTTTCCCGGCTGAACACGCTCGTGGGCACGGTTTCCGTCACTGCGGCCGGTGGCCCCTTGTCGGTGCTGGTCTTCACGGGTCAGGATACGGACCCTTCCGCCGCCGGTATTCAGGCAGACTTGCAGGTCGATGGGTTGGCGCCATACACCGATTTCCAGCTAAGAGTGGGCGGCACCGTACTGACCACGGATCGTTCCAACCACGAGGGTGTTGTCACGTACCTTCACCGGCGCCCGGAAGTAGATCCCCCTATGCCGGTCGAGAGAGGATCCCCCTGGAGCGTCGCAGGGCGTAGCTGAGGTGGGGGGCTGTCGGTGTAGACAAGCCGGCCGCTCTTGAGC